>JAWLEL010000392.1:1218-2747 GCA_041686165.1 Lentibacter sp. | reverse complement strand
TCCATGGCGTAACTCGCGCGCAGATTTTACGGAAGTCGAAATGCTTCCGGTCTCGATTCGCAGTCGAGATCGCCCCCCGTCAGCGAGTTTCGCCCGCGGGGGAGTTTGTCATTTGAGCGGCCGCCCCCTATCTGGCGGTCAGACGGAAACGGCGAGAGGAGCCGAAAACAGATGTTTGAAAACCTGTCCGAACGCCTCTCCGGCGTCTTCGACCGGCTCACCAAGCAGGGTGCACTTTCCGAAGAAGATGTGAAGACGGCCCTGCGCGAGGTGCGCGTCGCGCTTCTGGAGGCGGACGTTTCGCTGCCCGTCGCGCGCGAGTTCGTCAAGAAGGTGCAGGAGCAGGCCACGGGCCAGGCTGTCACCAAGTCGGTCACCCCCGGCCAGCAGGTCGTCAAGATCGTCCATGACGCGCTCGTCGAAACGCTGCGCGGCGAGGAAGACCCCGGCAAGCTCAAGATCGACAATCCCCCCGCACCGATCCTGATGGTCGGCCTTCAGGGCGGCGGCAAGACAACCTCGACAGGCAAGCTCGCCAAGCGCCTCAAGGACCGCGAGGGCAAGAAAGTCCTCATGGCCTCGCTCGATGTCTACCGCCCTGCCGCGATGGACCAGCTCGAAATTCTCGGTGCCCAGATCGGCGTTGACACGCTCCCCATCGTGAAGGGCGAAACGCCTGTCCAGATCGCCAAGCGCGCCAAGCAGCAGGCCAGCCTCGGCGGCTATGATGTCTACATGCTCGACACGGCGGGCCGGCTTCAGATCGACGAAGTGCTGATGAAAGAGGTCGAGGACGTGCGCGATGTCGTCGACCCGCGCGAGACGCTTCTTGTCGTCGACGGGCTGACAGGCCAGGTCGCTGTCGAGGTGGCCGAGGAGTTCGACGCCAAGATCGGGATCAGCGGCGTCGTCCTCACACGGATGGACGGCGACGGGCGCGGCGGCGCGGCGCTCTCGATGCGCGCGGTGACGGGCAAGCCGATCCGTTTCGTCGGCCTCGGCGAGAAGATGGACGCGCTGGAAACCTTCGAGCCGGACAGGATCGCCGGGCGAATCCTCGGCATGGGCGACATCGTCAGCCTCGTCGAGAAGGCACAGGACACGATCGAGCAGGAACAGGCCGAGCGCATGATGAAGCGCTTCCAGAAGGGCCAGTTCAACATGAACGACCTGAAGATGCAGCTCGAACAGATGATGAAGATGGGCGGCATGGAAGGTGTCATGGGCATGATGCCCGGCATGGGAAAGATGGCCAAGCAGGTCGAGCAGTCCGGTTTCGATGACAAGATCATCAAGCAGCAGATCGCGCTCGTGCAGTCGATGACGAAACGTGAGCGCGCCAATCCGCAGATCCTGCAGGCCAGCCGCAAGAAGCGCATCGCGCGGGGCGCGGGCATGGAAGTTTCCGACCTCAACAAGCTCCTGAAGATGCACCGGCAGATGTCGGACATGATGAAGAAGATGGGCAAGGGCAAGGGCGGCATGCTCAAGCAGGCCATGAAGGGCATGTTCGGCAAGGGCGGCATGCC
>JAWLEL010000392.1:0-1118 GCA_041686165.1 Lentibacter sp. | reverse complement strand
CGCCTCATCCTGCGCGCGCCCTGCGAAGCGGACGCGGAGAAGGAGTTCGGCTTCTGGGCCTCGGACGCAGCGCGCTTCGTGGGCGGGCCGATGCGGCCCGACGAGGTCTGGCGCTCCGTCGGCGGCGTGCTCGGCCACTGGGTGATGCGCGGCTACGGTTTCTGGGCGGTCGACCTCAAGGAGACGGGCGCCTATCTCGGCCGCGTCGGCCTGTGGAATCCGCTCGGCTGGCCCGAGCCGGAAATCGGCTGGACGCTCATGCCCGAAGCCTGGGGCAACGGCTATGCCACGGAGGCCGCGCTGGCCTCCCGCGCCCATGCCTACGACGTCCTCGGCTGGGAGACGGCGATCAGCCTCATCGACCCTGAAAATGCGGCGAGCAAGGCCGTTGCCCGCCGCCTCGGCGCGCGCTTCGACTACCCCTTCGACCACCCCAAGTTCGGCCCCTCCGAGATCTGGCGGCACCTTGCCCCATCGGAGCTCGAAAACGGCGGGATGGAGGCCTACGCCTGATGCCCACATCGAATATCCCCGTCCTGGAAACCAAACGCCTTGTCCTGCGCGGCCCCGAGGCCGAGGACTATCCCGACTTCAAGGCGACCTTCTCCTCCTATCGTGCGCGCTTCATGGGCGGGCCGCTCAACGCCTACGAAGCCTGGATGCTCTATGCCGCCGAGATCGGCCACTGGAACATCCGCGGCTTCGGAATGTGGATGATCCACGACCGCGACACCGACGAGACCTATGGCATGGCCGGTGGCTGGCAACCCGCGAAATGGCCCGAGCGCGAAATCGCCTGGATCATCTGGCCGGACAAGGCCGGCCACGGCTATGCGCTGGAAGCCACGAATGCCGCGCGCGACTACTTCTACAATTCGCAAGGCTGGGAGGGGGCTGTCTCCTACATCGACCCCAAGAACCTCGACAGCATCCGCCTGGCCGAGCGGCTCGGCGCGGTGAAGGATCCTTCGGCGGCGACGATCGACGGCTCCGACGCGGTCTACCGTCACCCCGCGCCCGAGGCGCTTGACGGCACGCAGCTCGCCCATGGCATCGCCATGGAGATCAGCCACTATGCCGACCCGCTCTTCAAACCGAAAGGATGGGCCCTTGACTGA
>JAWLEL010000391.1:0-2769 GCA_041686165.1 Lentibacter sp. | reverse complement strand
GTGATCAGATCGGCCGCCTCGGCATAGGCTTGGACGCGCGCGCGCAAGGCGTCCGTGTCTTCTTCGTAGCCCCGGTCTTTCAGGGCCCGACTGTCGAGCAGATCGTCGTCCAGCTCGTAGATCAACCGGCCGCCGCGTGCTTTCCAAGCCTCTACCCAAGGGCCGAAGTGATCGCGGAAGCCGCGCAGCAAATCACGCTGCAAGATTGCCACATCCGCCGAGCCGGGCTCGGGCAGTGTTCCGTCATGCAGAACGGTAATTTCCCAACTCGTGGCAAGCCCGTCCTGAAGGTAGGGACAAAGCAGACGGACATATCCCGACCCGGTTATTTGCAGGTGATCCGCTCCCCTGAGCCCCGGCACAAGCACGACCTTCGGCCTGACCGGATCGGGATACTTGTTGCGGCGTGCGGCGAGCGCCGGGGCAAATGTGAGAAGCTCGCTCATGGCGGCCCGGCGGGGCGAGTAGCGCGACGCGGTGCGCATGGCATGAAGCTGCATCCGGCCAAGGCGGTGGCGGTCTTGCAGAAGATCGGTGAGAAGGGCGTGGCAGGCTTCGACATCGCCTGTGTCGGCCACCAGCGCATTGACCTTGTGAAGCGCGTATTCATCGCCGCCGCCGGCCTCGGGCACGAGCGGAACGGTGCCGCAGGCCATTGCTTCAAGGCTCGTGCGGCCGAAGGCCTGATAATCCGACAGGTCGAGGAAGATATCCGACCGGCGCAGAACGTCGGCGACTTGCGGCCTTGTCAGCACGCCATGGTTCGTGAAGTCGAAGTCCTGTTCCAACGCCTTGAAGTCATCTGCCTCGCTGTCACATCCGAAGATCCGGATATCGATCCGGTCCGCGTGGCTCGCCTTGAGCCGGGCCAGAAGCTCCATGGTGCGCCCGGCCCCGCGCCGGGGCGTGCTGGGCCGGACCATCGCGCTGATGCAGATCCGGCTCTGGTCCTTCCCGGCGCAGATCTCGGGGTGATAGACGTCATGGTCGAGGCTGGGTTCGACCTTTTGCACTTCGACGCCGTGCCGCGACTCGATCTGCTGGCGGATCCAGTCCGTTTTGGCCATGAGAAGCGCATCGGGAATCAAGGCATAGGAGGCGTTGGCCTCGCTCCAGTTCTCCGAGCCCGTTTCGAAAAACATCGGTTCGTAATCCTGCGTGTAGTAGACAGGCAGGATCCAGGGGCAGTGCTTGACGACCTGTTCAAGCAGGGCGACCGAGGAGTAAATTGTCGCGATCACGACGTCGAATGCCTGTGCCGTGGACACGACGTTTTCGTCCGAGAAGCCGGTGAAGAGATCGTCTACTTCCGGCATGTCTCGGTAATCATTCACATATTTGAAGTAGTGCTGGTTCCGAACGGCGACTTTCGCCTCGACGCCGAGCTTGCGCATCGCCGCCGCTTCCTGCACCACCGAATGCGCCCCGCCGCCGCCGCCGCCAACGGGCAGCAGGAACAGGACTTTCTGCCGCAGCACCCAGGTCGCGGCTTCTGCCGACAGCGCCTCGGGGGCGCTGCCAAGGGCTTGGTTTACCCTCCGGCGCACGAGGTCCATCGCCCGCAGGTTGGCAACCTTCTGTGCGAGGGCTTCGAACTTCGCGGCACCGTGCTTTTCCCGGATGGCGGCAGAGCCGGACTTGGAAAGCGCATCCCGCCGCTCCTTTCCGAAGCTCTTGGACTTGGCGTGAAAGACATAGGTGTCATCGGCGAAGGCCAGGGCAAAGCCGGCATCCTGTGCGCGGATGCAGAAATCGTTCTCCTCGCCATAGCCCGTGGGGAAGGTGCCCGCTACATGTATGTCTGGCGCAAAGAAGATATTTCCAAGGTCATCGAGGTCTTTGCCGAAAAGCACCTGGACGGGTAAGATTGTGTCGCAGCGCGGGTTCGGGGCCCGCGCTGCGCTTTGCATGGGATTTGCTGCGGCTGGCTCTCCCGAAGTTCAGCTCACGATGGCCCTGTCCTGCACGCGCCGCCAGTCGGTGCCGTCGGAGAAGGCCATGGTCGCGCCGCCTGTCTCGTCGCTGACGAAGATCATCGCGCCCGCGCCGAGCGTGCTCGCCGAGGGCAGGGCCGCGACGGTGTAGGAGGCCGTCTGGACCGCGCCGCTGACCGTGACGACATCTTCCTTCGCCTCGAGCCATCGGTCTGTCCCGCTGTCGGTCGGCCCGCAGAGGGCAATCGCATCGGTCTCGAAGGTGATCTGCACTTCGGTGTCGTCCGCGTTGTTCACGGCGAGGAAGCGGCGGTTTCCACTGTCGGATTTGAAGCGGAGCTGCATCGGGCCGCCATCCGTGCTTTCCAGAACGACAAGCTGGATTCCCTCACCGGAGGTGTAGAGCCGGGTGAACCCGTCGGGTGGCAGCGCACCAACGCCCAGATTGCCGGTGTCCTTGTCGATGACGAGAGCCTCCCGCCAGTCCGTGCCGTCGGGCGAGACCTTGAGCGACCAGTCGTCGTTTCCGGCAAGGCCCATCTCGGCATGACCGGTCCAGCCCGTCTGGAACAGGAGGCTCGCGGTATCCGTCGAGGCCGCCTTGTTTATCTTGAGCTGGTGGTCATTGCCGTCATGGGTCAGGAGCGTGGCCTGGGAGGCGACGGCCAGCCTGTTGGTGCTGTCCGCATCGGTGTTGATTCCCAGCTCGCTCAGCGGGGCGACGACCCATGCGCCGCCTTGAAAGACGCGCAGTTCGGCGGCGTCCGTTCCCCATGCGCGCCAGCCTTCGCGCGGGGTGACGAAGAGCCAGCCGGCCCCTGTCCAATAGGCGAGG
>JAWLEL010000390.1:0-2771 GCA_041686165.1 Lentibacter sp. | reverse complement strand
CGAATATTCCGCGCTGCGGCGGGCTTGGGTGTTTGCGCTCGGCCATTTTCTAACTATAGTCCCGAGGAAACGATAAATAAAAACCAGATTTCTGCCTGGGGAGACAGAGTACCATGATCCGTTCGGAATTGGTCCAGAAGATCGCGGACGAGAACCCGCATCTCTATCAACGCGATGTCGAGAGAATCGTGAACACCATTTTCGAGGAGATCATCGAGGCGATGTCCCGGGGGGACCGCGTCGAACTCAGAGGGTTCGGTGCCTTTTCCGTGAAAAAGCGCGATGCGCGCACGGGTCGCAATCCACGCACCGGGGAATCCGTATATGTCGAGGAGAAGCACGTGCCGTTCTTCAAGACCGGCAAGCTGCTCAGAGACAGGCTGAACGGGAAGTAACATGCGATTGATTAAGTACTCCTTTCTGGCTGCTGTTGCGGTCATTCTCATGGTGCTGGCGCTGGCCAACTCCGGGAAGGTGACGCTCACTGTTCTGCCCGAGTCGTTGGCAAGTGCCACGGGGTTCAGCTGGGCGATCGAGCTGCCGCTCTTCGTGGTCATTTTCGGCGGTATTCTCGCCGGGCTGCTGATCGGGTTCATCTGGGAGTGGTTCCGCGAGCACAAGCACCGCGCCGAGGCGGCACGCAGGCGCTCCGAAGTGCAAAAGCTCGAAAGCGAGCTCAAGCGCCTCAAGGGCGAGAAGGCCCGCGACGAAGGCGACGAGGTTCTGGCGCTGCTTGACGAAGCGAGCTGACGTCTGGGATAGAGCGGGCACGGCAAGGGGCGCGGCACTGTCGGCGCCCTTTTTTCGTCTGGAGGAACTGAGATGAGCGAGACACCCATCAGGGTCAAAATCTGTGGATTGGGCAGCGCCGAGGATGTGCGCGCCGCGGCGGGCGCGGGCGCGAAGTATGTCGGGCTGGTCTTCTTTCCCAGATCGCCGCGTCACGTCGAGCCTGACAGGGCGCGGGAGGCGGCGCTGGCTGCGCCGGAAGGTGTTGCCAAGGTGGCCCTGACCGTGAACGCGAGTGACGCGGAACTGGATCGCATCTGCGAGCAGGTGCCGCTGGACATGTTGCAGCTTCATGGCAGCGAGAGCCCGGAGCGCGTTCTGGAGGTGAAGGCGCGCTACGGGTTGCCGGTGATGAAGGCCGTGGGTGTCGCCGAGGCCGAGGACCTGCGGCAGATCGACGCCTACGAGGAGGTGGCCGACCAGATCCTTGTCGATGCGAAGCCGCCCAAGGGGGGCGCCTTGCCTGGGGGCAACGGGCTGAGCTTCGACTGGCGGTTGTTGCAGGGGCGCAAATACTGGCGCAAGCCCTGGATGCTGGCCGGTGGGCTGACGCCGGAGAACGCGCTGGAGGCGGCCCGGATGACCGGCGCGCGGCAGCTCGATGTCTCTTCGGGGGTCGAAAGCGCGCCGGGTGTGAAAGATGCGGCGCGGATCGAGGCTTTTGTTGCGGCCGTGAAGGGCTAAAGCGTTCCGCCGAAACCTGCCGCACAGCTTTTGGCGGAGCGCAGCGCAAGGCTTGAAGGGCGCGCGCGCCCCGCCTTTACCTGATATCTCAGGTTAAATGCGGGACACTTTAGGCATTTCTTAACGCGGCATTAACCAGGGCTGTTGAAGATGTGACCATGCCTTGCCAGCCTGCAAAGATCGACCCCGAACACTGGATGCGCGCATTGCTCACGTCGCGCGATGGGCGCGGCGGCGTATTCACGCGCTATGTCAGCGACGTGGAGAGGCTGGTGGGCCGTGATGCCTTCTTGCGCGAGGTCGAAAGGCGCGGTTGGCAGGCGCTCGAGAACGGGCGGCATTTCATCATTTGCTGCAATGTAGAACCGATCCGTCGCATCAGGGCCGAGGGTGCGTCCGCACGCGCGTCCGCGACGAGCTAACGCTTGCCCTTGGCAAGGCGCGCGAGTAGGACAGGGCAAGTGCAATGCGGGAGGCGCGCCATGGCCGACGATCTTTTCAATTCCTTCATGAACGGACCCGACGAGAACGGCCGCTTCGGTGATTTCGGCGGGCGGTTCGTCTCCGAAACGCTCATGCCGCTCATTCTCGAGCTGGAAGCCGAGTATGAGAAAGCCAAGGATGACGAAAGCTTCTGGGCCGAGATGGACGACCTCTGGAAGCATTATGTCGGCCGCCCGAGCCCGCTCTATTTCGCCGAGCGGCTGACCGAGCACCTGGGCGGAGCGAAGATCTACCTCAAGCGCGACGAGCTCAACCACACCGGCGCGCACAAGATCAACAACGTGCTGGGCCAGATCCTGCTCGCCCGCCGCATGGGCAAGAAACGCATCATCGCCGAGACGGGCGCGGGCCAGCATGGCGTGGCCACGGCGACCGTCTGTGCCAAGTTCGGGCTGCAATGCGTCGTCTACATGGGCAAGCACGATGTCGAGCGGCAGGCGCCCAACGTCTTCCGCATGCGCCTTCTGGGCGCGGAAGTCATTCCCGTCACCTCGGGGCGCGGCACGCTGAAAGACGCGATGAACGATGCGCTGCGCGACTGGGTGACCAATGTGCGCGACACCTTCTATTGCATCGGCACGGTCGCCGGGCCGCATCCCTATCCGGCGATGGTCCGGGACTTCCAGTCGATCATCGGCAAGGAGGTGCGCTGGCAGCTCGCGGAGCAGGAGGGCGAGGGACGCCTGCCCGACACGGTGATCGCGGCGATCGGCGGCGGCTCCAACGCCATGGGGCTGTTCTACCCGTTCCTCGACGACAAGAGCGTCAACATCATCGGCGTTGAAGCGGGGGGC
>JAWLEL010000389.1:0-2779 GCA_041686165.1 Lentibacter sp. | reverse complement strand
CATGAAGCGCTCCCAGCGGTCCTGCTTGATCTCCTCGGGGACATGATCCGGCAGGGCGTTCGAGCGGGCGCCGTCGACATTCTCGTATTTGAAACATCCCACGCGGTCGAGCTGCGCCTCGTCCATCCAGTCCAGAAGCGTCTGGAACTCTTTCTCCGTCTCGCCAGGATAGCCGACGATGAAGGTGCTGCGCAGGGTGATATCGGGGCAGAGGCCGCGCCATTCGGCGATCCTGTCGAGCGTGCGTTCGCCGTGGGCGGGGCGGGCCATGCGGCGGAGCGTGTCGGGATGGGCGTGCTGGAAGGGGATGTCGAGATAGGGCAGGACCAGCCCTTCGGACATCAGCGGGATCAGCTCGCGCACGTTGGGATAGGGGTAGACGTAATGCAGGCGGACCCATGCGCCGAGGCTGCCAAGGTCACGGGCGAGCGTGGTGATGGGCTGCTCGGTGAGCGCGCGGCGCGTCTCGGAGGGCCAGTCCGTGCCGTAGGCGGAGGTGTCCTGGCTGATGACCAGAAGCTCCTTCACGCCGTTTTCCACAAGCTTCTCGGCCTCGCGCATGACTGCTTTATGCGGCCGCGAGCTGAGTTTTCCACGCATGTCGGGGATGATGCAGAACTTGCACTTGTGGTTACAGCCCTCTGATATCTTGAGATAAGAGTAATGCCGCGGCGTGAGCTTGACGCCGGAGGCGGGCAAAAGATCCACAAAGGGGTCGGGCGAAGGCGGGACCGCCTTATGCACAGCGTCGAGCACCTGTTCGTATTGGTGCGGGCCGGTCACGGCGAGCACCTTGGGATGCGCGCCGGTGATATACTCGGGCTCGGCTCCGAGGCAGCCCGTGACGATCACGCGGCCATTCTCGTCAAGCGCCTCGCCGATGGCCTCCAGGCTTTCCGCCTTGGCCGAATCGAGAAAGCCGCAGGTGTTCACGATCACCGCATCGGCACCGGAATAGTCGGGCGAGATGCCATAACCCTCCGCACGCAGGCGGGTGAGGATGCGCTCGGAATCGACCAGCGCCTTGGGACAGCCGAGCGAGACCATGCCGATACTCGGCTGGCCCTTGCGGGGGCTTTCGGTGATGCGGGCGCGGGCGAGGTCGGGGCGCAGGTCGGGCGGGTTCTGTGACATGGGCTGGCTATAGCGGCGAATGGGCGCGCAGGAAAGGGGGAGGCGGCGGAAGCCCGCTTGCTGCGCGCGTGATGTCAGTTAAGATCGGCAGAAAGAGGTTTGGAGTTGTTTCATGCGGATCATGCGCGGTGCCCTGTTTGCGGTTTTTCTTTTCGTGGCCTTTGCCGCGGTGGCTGTGCTGATGCTGCCCAAGGAGCGGATCGCCCGCGTGGCGAGCACGGAGCTGAGCGAGGTTCTGGGCCGTGACGTGGAGATCACCGGCGAGATCGGGCTGAGCTTCTGGCCGGTTCTGGGCGTGCGCACCGGGCCTGTGACGGTGGCGGGGCCCGACTGGACCGAGGGCCAGCCGCTGCTCAAGGCCGAGGCGATGAGCATCGGCGTGGGCGCCATGGCGGCGCTGCGCCGCGAGATCGACATAAGGCAGGTGGAGCTGACCCGGCCGCAGATCAACCTTGTGCGCGCCGCCGATGGGCGCGTGAACTGGGCCTTCGGTGAGGGCGGAGGCGCGCGCGAGGCGTCAGAGGGCGGCGGCATCCGGCCTTTCTCGCTCACTCGGGCGGAGATGCGCGGCGCGGATCTGCTCTATGAAGATCGCGCGGCGGGCACGCGCGAGCGGCTCACCTCGGTCGATGCGCAGCTCGAGATCCCGAGCATGGCGGGGCAAGCCAGCCTCGTTGCAAGCGGCGTGCGCGGTGAGGGAACGCTGACTGTGAATCTTCGAGCCGATAACGCGGGGGATTTTCTCTCCGGACGGCTGACTCCCGTCAGGCTCGATCTGAGCACCGGCGGGGGCAGCGCGGTGTTCAGCGGTGCGATGACGCGCGGCCTTGACATGGACGGGCGGCTCACTGTCGAGGCGGGCAACACGGCGCGTTTTCTCGCTGCGCTGGGCCTTGGCAATTCCGCGCCCCCCGAGGGGCTCGGCCAAGGCATCGATCTGACCTCGAAGCTGATTTTCGCGGGTGGCAAGGTGATCAACCTGCGCGGCATGGAGCTGTCGCTCGACCAGAACAGCCTTACGGGTGATGCGGATGTCCGCCTTGATGGCGCGCGGCCGAAGGTGACGGCTCGGCTCGAGGCTGGCGCGCTTGACCTGTCCAGCTTCTCTGCGGAGGGCGGCAGCGATGACGCCGAGAGCGGCTGGTCGAAAACGCCGATCGACGCGGGCGGACTGGGCGCCATGGATGCCAGCGTGCGCCTGGCGGTGCAGAGCCTCGATGCCGGGATGGTCAAGCTCGGGCCGAGCGTCATGTCCATCACGCTCGATAATGCGCGGGCCGTGGTCAAGATGACCGAGGCGGCAGGCTATGACGGGCAGATCGTGGGGCAATTCGTCATCAACAATCGCTCTGGGCTGTCCGTCGGGGGGGACCTCAGCATGTTGCAGGGCAATGTGCAGGCGCTGCTGACCGATCTGATGGATGTGGACCGTTTGAGTGGCCAGGCCGACGCCTATGTCAAGTTTCTCGGGGTGGGCCAGTCGCTTGACGAGATCATGCGCTCGCTCTCGGGCGAGGGCGGCATCGCGATGGGGCGCGGAGAGATCAGCGGCTTCGACCTGAACGCACTGCTGGGCAATACCGGCGGCGGCAATGGGACGACCGTGTTCGACAAGATGAGTGCGAGCTTCGACATAGCGGATGGC
>JAWLEL010000388.1:0-2793 GCA_041686165.1 Lentibacter sp. | reverse complement strand
TCATCGGCCTCTCACGCCGCCTCTTCGCGTTCGGAGGCCTGGCGCGCCCAGAGGCTGGCATAGCGTCCGGCGCGGTCGAGCAGTTCCTCGTGCGTGCCGGTCTCGATGATCTCGCCATCCTCCAGAACAACGATCCTGTCGGCGTCGGCGATGGTCGAGAGGCGATGCGCGATGACAAGCGCCGTGCGCCCCTCGCTCGCGCGCCGGAGCGCCACCTGGATCTCCTGCTCGGTCTCCGTGTCGAGCGCGCTCGTCGCCTCGTCGAGCAGCAGGACCGGCGGGTCTTTCAGCAGCGTGCGCGCGATGCCCACGCGCTGCTTCTCCCCGCCAGACAGCTTCAGCCCGCGCTCACCCACGGTCGTCTCATAGCCCTCGGGCAGCCCCATGATGAAGTCATGGATCTGCGCGGCCCTGGCCGCCGCGATGATCTCCTCCTCGCTGGCCGCGTCCTTGCCATAGGCGATGTTGTAACGGATCGTGTCGTTGAAGAGCACCGTGTCCTGCGGCACCACGCCGATCGCGCCGTGCAGGCTGTCCTGCGTGACATCGCGCACGTCCTGCCCGTCGATCTTCAGCGCGCCGCCGCCCACGTCGTAAAAGCGGAAGAGAAGCCGCCCGATGGTCGACTTTCCCGAGCCGGACGGCCCCACGATGGCCACTGTCTCGCCCGCGTTCACATCGAGGCTCACCCCCTTGAGAATGGGGCGTTTGGGATCATACCCGAACCGCACCTCTTCCAGGCTCACCTCGCCTTTCGTCACATCGAGCGCCCGGGCGCCTGGCTTGTCCTTCACCTCGGCGGGCTGGTCGAGCAAATCGAACATCTCGCGCATGTCCACGAGGCTCTGGCGAATCTCGCGATAGACCGTGCCAAGGAAGTTGAGCGGCATGGTGATCTGGATCATGTAGGCATTGACCATGACGAAATCGCCCACGGTAAGCGTTCCGTCCTGAACCCCCATCGCGGCCATGACCATCACGCCGACCAGGCCTATGGTGATCAGGAAGGCCTGGCCGAAGTTGAGAAAGGCAAGGCTTGAGGCGGTCTTGATGGCGGCCGTTTCATAGCCTTCCATCGCGCTGTCATAGCGTCCCGCCTCGCGCCCCTCCGCGCCGAAATACTTGACCGTTTCGAAGTTGAGCAGGGAGTCGATCGCCTTCTGGTTGGCGTCGGTGTCCATGTTGTTCATCTCGCGGCGCAGCTTCACGCGCCACTCCGTCACCTTGAAGGTGAACCAGACATAGACGGTGATCGTGCCGACGACGACGCCGAGATACCATGCATCGAACATGAAAAAGAAGATGCCGCAGACGAGCGCCAGCTCGAGAATGAGCGGACCGACGGAAAACAGCAGGAACCGCAGGAGAAACTCGACCCCCTTGACCCCCCGCTCGATGATCCGGCTCAGCCCGCCGGTCTTGCGGGTGATGTGATAGCGCATCGACAGGCGGTGGATATGCTCGAAGGTCTCCAGCGCCAGTTGCCGCAGCGCGCGCTGCGCCACGGCGGCGAAGACGGCATCGCGAAGCTGCTGGAACCCGTTGGTGAAGACCCGCGCCATGCCATAGGCCACGGTCAACCCGATGGCCCCCAGCGCGAGGTTCGAGACGTCCTCGCCCGACAGCGTATCGACGGCGTCACGGTAGATCACGGGCGTATAGACGGCGATGAGCTTGGAGATGACCAGCGCCGCCATGGCGATCACCACCCGCCATTTGACCCAGGCTTGCCCGTCCGGCCAGAGATAGGGGATCACCCGCTTGATGGTCCGCAGGCCTGCGAGCCGCTCTTCTGTCTCGATTTCCTGGCTCATCCGCCGCTGCCTTCACCCATTCCGCGAGCCCTCTAGATAAGTGGTTTCGCGGGGGATCACCAGAGACCGGATACGTGAGAGCGTATAAAATCCTGAAAGCGCGTGGCGTCAGTCAGGCAGATCGAAAACCTGCCCGGGGTAGATGAGGTCTGGGTCGCGGATCTGGTCCCGGTTGGCCTCGTAGACCTGCACATAGAGCACACCTGCCCCGTAGCGCTCGCGCGCGATGGCCCAGAGCGTGGTGCCCGGCTGCACCGTCACGAGGCGCACTTCCTCGGGCTGCTGCTCGGCGATGGCGTCGGGCGCCTCCCGCTTGAAGGGCGTTTCAACGCGGCTCTGCACCTCTCCATCCGCATCCACCTTGTCGACACGCAGCGTATAGACCCCGGTATCCACTTCCGGCAGATCGCTCTGCCACTTTCCATCCTCCGCGACGGGCCGCGTGGCGACGGCTTCGTTGTCGATATAGATGCGCACGAAGCCGCCCGCCGGGGCGCGGCCTTCGAGTTCCACGTCGCCGCCCTCGGAATAGCTGATCATGTCGAGTGCGACCTTGCTCATGACCTGTGGGCCAGCCGCTTGCAACACGCGAACACCCTCTTCGCTGTTGAGCAACACCGTCTGCGACGCGGCATCTTCGTCCTGTGGCGGCGTTGTGACTTGTGGTTCGATGTCCTCCGCCAGCTCGGGTGCGGCCTGCGCCGTTTCATCCTCTGCCGCGCCGCTCTGGGCGATCTCGGCATCTGTCTCCCCGCTCTCGTCCGCCTCGGTTTCAGGCTTTTCGGCCTCGGGCGTTTCGGTTTCGGGTTTTTCGGCGTCTGGCGCTTGAGTTTCTGGCGCTTGAGTTTCGGAGTCCTGGGTCTCGGGCGCCGCGCGTTCGGCCACCACGCTCTGAGTTGACTCCTCTGCACCCGGCTCCGCGGGCGCGGGCGCCGGCGCCTCAAGAACAGGAGCGATCACGACACTTTCCTCGCCCTGG
>JAWLEL010000387.1:0-2797 GCA_041686165.1 Lentibacter sp. | reverse complement strand
TGCTCCGCTCCGCCACATGACCGTTTCGAGCACGAGATTCCCCGGCTTGATGGTGGGCCGGATCGGCTCTCCTGATCTTGTAACGGGGGTCATGACTGTCTATCTTCACACTGGACCGAAGGGAGATATCGCATGCAATTCCAGCTCAACACCGATAGTCACATTCAGGGTGATGAGCGCCTCGCTCAAGTGGCCGAAACCGCCGTCACAAGTGCATTGGGTCATCTGACTGATCGCCTGACACGCACCGAGGTGCATCTGGTCGATGTCAACGGGGCCAAGGGCGGGGCGGACGACATTCAATGCACGATCGAGGCGCGACCCGAAGGGATGCAGCCGCAGACCGTCACACATAGCGACGCTGACGTCGACACGGCTTTGCGCGGGGCCGGGAAGAAACTGCGCGCGCTGCTGGACAACGAGTTCGGCAAGCTCGACAAGCGCCGCTGATCGGCTCGTCGTCCGGCCCTGCCCGGGCAAGGCGGCCTGCGAATGCGCAACACGGTTTGCCCATCCGGGCTGATCGTTTTATCGCGCGGAGCGAGCCGGAAATTCGTGTTCTCAACCGTCGGACCTCTCCCCGCCAATTTGCCGCAGGTTCAATCCAACCGGCAGCAGCGTGGCCGATCATCACAGCCTTGCGACGGAGTTCCCGAGAAAAGGCCCGTCCCCGAGAAAAGGCCAGCAATTGACGACAAGTAGCCATATCAAGCCCCAAGCCACCCGATCTGTGGCGGGGCGGCGCTTCGCCTTGCTCCCGGGGGGGCGCAAGGCATCGACACACTGGTCGGGATGTCAGTCAGAATAGGAGACACGAATGCGCCGACCAGTCAGTTCGACGCCGATACTTGGTGATGTCGGCACCGTCTTTCGCGTGTCGGTCGCGATCGTCGTGATCTTCGTACTGGCCGCGGCGATCGCACCCGCGGCTGTGGAGCGCGCCGCGCAAACAGTGCTGCATGCGACAGCGGTGAACGTCGGCTGGATGTACCTTCTGGTCATGAGCGGATTCGTTTTCTTCGTGCTGTTCCTTGGCCTGTCGCGGATCGGGACCATCAGGCTGGGCGCCCCGGACGAGCGCCCCGAGTTCTCATTCCAGAGCTGGCTTGCGATGATCTTTTCGGGCGGCATGGGCGTTGGCCTCGTGTTTTGGGGCGTGGCCGAGCCGATGATGCACTTCAATGCCCCTCCGGTCGGCTCCGGGCTGCCGCGCACGGCCGAGGCGGCTCAGACCGGCATGCTCTATGCCTTCTTTCACTGGGGGTTGCACCAGTGGGCGACTTTTGCGCTGGTGGGGCTTGCCCTCGCCTATGTCCGGTTTCGTCACGAAAGCCATGGCTTGATCAGCGAAACCTTCCGCCCGCTTTTGGGACCGCGCGTGGATGGCGGCTGGGGCAAGGCGATTGACGTGCTGACGGTCGTCTCGACGGTCTTCGGCGTGGCCACGACGCTGGGCCTTGGTGCATTGCAGATCAACAGCGGTGTCTCGCAGCTGACCGGCATCCCCTATGGCTTCCCGGCGCAACTGGTGATCCTCGCCGTTATCGGCATTCTCTTCACGCTCTCGGCGATGACCCCTCTGGACCGTGGCGTAAGGCTGCTGAGCAATGCCAACATGATGCTTGCGGCGGCGCTTCTTGGCGCGGTTCTGCTCTTTGGCCCGACGTCCTTCATATTCGGGATCTTTACCCAAACCCTGGGCGAATACCTGGGCAACGTCATCCAGATGAGCCTTGTCACCTCGCCCTATTCGGATGGCGCGTGGGTGGAGCAATGGACCATGTTCTACTGGGCCTGGGGGCTGAGCTGGGCACCGTTTGTCGGGAGTTTCATCGCGCGGATTTCGCGCGGGCGCACCATTCGCGAGTTTGTCCTCGGTGTGATGATCGTGCCGGTGGCGCTGAGCATGTTGTGGTTTTCAACCTTCGGCGGGGCGGCCATCCGGTTCGAGATTTTCCAGAATGCCGGTATCGCCGACGCCGTTGCGGCCGAGGTTCCGGCCGGGCTCTATGCCCTGCTCGATCAATTGCCGGCCAGCGGGGTGCTGACCGTCGCATCCATCGCGCTTGTCGGCATGTTCCTCGTGACCTCGGCGGACTCGGCCACTTTCGTGCTTGGCATGTTCACGTCGAAAGGCGTGCTCAACCCGACACGCGCGGTGCGGGTGCTCTGGGGCTCCTTGCAGATGGTGCTGGTCGTGGTGCTGCTGCTGGCCGGGGGTCTGGAGAGCCTGCGGACGGTTTCGATCATCGCGGCCTTCCCGTTCATGCTTCTGATGATCCTGCTCGCGGTCTCGCTTTACCGTGACCTGTCGCAGGAGATCGCGGCCCGCGATGAGAAAGCGCAGCTTCTCGAGCAGCGAATCGAACGCATGCTGCTGCGGGAATCCGAACGCGAGAAGGCCGAGAAAGCCGAGGCCGAAGTCCATCCGACCGCCCCCGAAGACGGGCCGGCGCCGGATGCTCCCGACGCTCAGGAGACGAGCGCAAGCTCCTGACATCTCACCGGCCCGGGTCTCCCCCGCATGTTTCTTGCAGGGGCTACTTGCGACTTTTGCCTATATTGAGCGATGCCTTGTCCCTGAGGGAATCTGCTGTCGCCAGGGCCTTTTTCGGGGCTTTCTTCGGCTTTTTCGCTTCGCGGTTGCCGTGTCTTTTTTCATGTCTGGACATCTGTTTGTCTCCAAATTTCCGTGAGCTACGGGCTGGCCCCGCTGCCTTGAAGTTTTACGGTCTTCGAACCGAGTTCCCGCCGGCGATGATCGCATTGATCAAATCTGCCACGGCCTGGTGCTTTT
>JAWLEL010000386.1:0-2799 GCA_041686165.1 Lentibacter sp. | reverse complement strand
GCTGGCGGCGCGGTCTGCTTTGCCAGCGGCTTCCGCGAGGCCCAGGCCGAGACCGGGGATGGCGAGGGCTTGCAGGCCACGCTGCTGGAGGCCGCCGGCGACATGCCCATCATCGGGCCCAATTGCTACGGCTTCATCAACTACCTCGATCGCGCCCTCCTGTGGCCGGATCAGCACGGCGGCGAGCCGGTGGAGCGGGGCGTCGCGATCCTGACGCAAAGCTCGAACATCGCGATCAACCTGACCATGCAGGCGCGCGGGCTGCCGCTCGCCTATGTGCTCACCGCGGGCAACCAGGCGCAGCAGGGGCTCTCCGACCTCGGGCTGGCCGTTCTCGCCGATGAGCGCGTGACGGCTCTTGGCCTGCATATCGAAGGGATCGGCGATCTGCGCGCCTTCGAGCACCTCGCCGCCGAAGCCGCGCGCCTCGGCAAGCCGATCGTCGCGATCAAGGCAGGCCGCTCCGACCAGGCGCAGGCGGCGGCAGTCTCCCATACGGCCTCGCTCACCGGAAGCGACGCCGGGGCGCGCGCCTTGCTGTCGCGGTTGGGGGTCGCGCAGGTGGAGAGCCTGCCCGCCCTCGTCGAGACGCTGAAACTGCTGCACGTCGCAGGCCCCCTGCCCTCGAACAAAGTGGTGTCCATGTCATGCTCGGGGGGCGAGGCCAGCCTGATGGCGGATACCGGAGAAGGACACGACATTGCCTTCCCTCCCTTGAGCCCGGCGCAGCAGGCACGGCTGCGCGAGGCATTGGGTCCGATGGTCGCCCTTGCCAATCCTCTGGATTATCACACGTTCATCTGGGATGACGTGCCGCGCATGGCAGCTTGCTTCGCGGCGGCGCTTGACGGCGATGCCGCCATCGGCTGCCTGATCGTGGACTTCCCCAGAGCCGACCGCTGCGACCCAAGCGCATGGGAGTGCACCATCGCGGCCGGGGCGCAGGCCGTGGCCGAGGCGGGCAAGCCGCTGATCTTCGTCTCCACCTTGCCGGAGACAATGCCGGAAGACGTGGCGGCGCGGATCACGGAGGCGGGGATGATCCCCATGCACGGATTGGACGAAGCCCTCGGCGCGATCAGCCGCGCCGCTTGGCTGGGGCAGGCCGCCGCGCGCGCCGCCCCCGTGACGCTGCCCGGCGCGCCCGGCCCACTGCGAACCCTGAGCGAGGCCGAGGCCAAGGCGGCCTTGGCCGCCGAGGGGCTGGCTATCCCGCACTCGGCGCGCGCCGAAGACGCGCAGGCAATTTCGGATTGCCTTGCCGAGGTCGGCACTCCGGCCGTGATCAAGGCCGAGGGCCTTGCGCACAAGACGGAAGCAGGCGGCGTTGTCTTTGCAAGCGGCGACACGCAAGCCGCCATCCACGCGGCAAAGGCCATGCCCTGCGAGACATGGCTGATCGAGGAACGGGTGACAGATGCGCTGGCCGAGCTTCTGGTCGGGGTCCTGCGCGACCCGGCCCATGGCTACGTTCTGACGCTCGGCGCGGGCGGCATCTGGACGGAGCTGATGCGCGACACCGCCTCGCTCCTGTTGCCAGTGACAGCCCAAGACATCCGCACAGCCCTGGCGCGTCTGAAGATATACCCGCTCCTGACAGGTTATCGCGGCGCGCCTGCCGCCGATATTGACGCCATTGTGGGAGCGGTGCTGGCCGTGCAAGCCTATGTCATGAAGCACGCGGGCGATGTAGAGGACGTGGAAGTGAACCCGCTCCTGGCCTGCCCGGGCCGGGCCGTGGCGGTGGATGCATTGATCAGGAAGGGAGAGACGAGATGAGCGACGTTGTGAAGACCGAGCGCAGGGGGCATGTTCTGGAGGTCACCCTGGACCGGCCCAAGGCCAACGCGATCGACCTGCAAACCAGCGTGGAGCTGGGGGAGGTCTTTCGCGACTTCCGCGACGATGCGGAGCTGCGCGTGGCGATCATCACCGGCGCGGGAGAGAAGTTCTTCTGCCCCGGCTGGGACCTCAAGGCCGCTGCCGATGGTGACGCGGTGGATGGCGATTACGGCGTCGGCGGATTTGGCGGGTTGCAGGAGCTTCGGGGGCTGAACAAGCCCGTCGTGGCGGCCGTGAACGGTATCTGCTGCGGGGGCGGCCTCGAATGGGCGCTGTCGGCCGATATCATCCTCTCGGCGGACCATGCGCAATTCGCCCTGCCCGAGATCAGGTCAGGCACTGTGGCCGACGCCGCGAGCGTCAAGCTGCCCAAGCGCATCCCCTATCATATCGCCATGGAGATGCTGCTCTCCGGGCGGTGGATCGACGCCGAGGAGGCGCACCGCTGGGGCATGGTCAACCATGTCTACCCCGCGGCGTCGCTGATGGAGGAGGCGCGCGCGCTGGCCGACCATCTCGCCAGCGGGCCGCCGCTCGTCTACGCCGCGATCAAGGAGATCGTGCGCGAGGCCGAGGCGATGACTTTCCAGGACGCGATGAACCGGATCACCAAGCGTCAGTTCGAGAGCGTGGATGTGCTCTACGCCTCCGAGGACCAGCTCGAAGGCGCGCGGGCCTTCGCTGAGAAACGCGACCCGGTCTGGAAGGGGCGGTAGTGCTCCCCGCCTGACGCAAGTTACGCGATGTCGGCTTGGAGTCCGTTCCCCCGAAGCTGAACTCGGTTGCTATGGCCGCTATGTGCAGGGGGGGCTTTGCAGATTCCGGTAATTTTCAAGACCGGGGCCGGAACAGCACCGAAGGTGCCCGGCCCCTCGCCAGACCGCCCCCCGGGCTGGCGATTTGTTGAGGCTGGGTGCTTCGATCAGGTCTATTTCGGATTTGGCTGGCATAAAGTGC
>JAWLEL010000038.1:0-12208 GCA_041686165.1 Lentibacter sp. | reverse complement strand
AGCTGCCGTCGCGCTCATAATAGCCGCCATTGTGAATGCGGTTGATCTGACCACCCGTCGAGACGACGCCAGCGCGCACGGAGCCGCTGTTGCCCGACTCGGCCACCAGCGCGATCACGTGGCGGGAGAGCGCGTCATCCTGGACGGAATAGGCCTCGTAGCCCGCCGTATCGAGCGCGGCGTTGCGCGTATACGTCGCGGTCACGGGGCTGCTGTCCTGGGTGATGCCGGTCACCGTCAGGGTTTCGTTGTCTGCGTCATAGCTGAACGACTGCAGATCCCCCGCAAGCGATTCAGGGATCTCGCTGTCGTCGGTGTCGCCTGTCGAGCCGTCGTCGAAAGGGTTCGTCCCGTCGCCGCCGCAGGCCGCCAAGAGGCCGACCACGGCCAAGGCTGGTATAAAACGTTTCATGAACTGCTGCCTCTCTTGTGCGTTTTTGCTCAGAGAATCACCCTCGCGGGACTCCATGTCAATCATGACCTGCCCGGCGCGGGCTCAAGAAATCGAAGGCGTTGCAATTTCGCGTTGTTTCTTGTGTTCCCCAAGGCGCAACTGACAAGATATAGTGGGCCCGACTCATTTGATGCATATATCGCCGAAAGGATTCTCCGCATGTCGCTGACCCCGGAACAGCAGGCCGAAATAGACGCCCTGCGCGCAAGCCCCTCGCAGACCTTGCGTGTCGTGAGCGAGGGGATGGAGGCGCATCTCTACAAGGCCTACCGCGTGCTCGACCATGGCTTCGTGCGGGTGATCGACTACATGGGCGATGACGCGGCGATCTGTCAGGCGGCGCGGGTGAGCTATGGCAAGGGGACGAAATCGGTCCAGAACGACGAGGGGCTTATCCGCTATCTCATGCGCCATTGGCACTCGACCCCCTTCGAGATGTGCGAGATCAAGCTGCATGTGAAGCTGCCCGTCTTCGTGGCGCGCCAGTGGATCCGGCATCGCACGGCGAACGTCAACGAATACTCGGCGCGCTATTCGATCCTCGACCGCGAGTTCTACATCCCCGAGCCCGACGCGCTGGCGGCGCAGTCGGTGATCAACAACCAGGGCCGCGGCGAGGCGCTTTCGGGCCGCGAGGCGGAGCGCGTTCTGGAATATCTCAAGGGCGATGCGGCGCGGGCTTACGACCACTACGAGGAGATGATCTCGGACGAGGGCCAGCAGGGCCTCGCGCGCGAGCTGGCGCGGATGAACCTGCCGGCGAATATCTACACGCAGTGGTATTGGAAGGTGGACCTGCACAACCTGTTGCATTTCCTGCGCCTGCGCGCGGATGCCCACGCGCAATACGAGATCCGCGTCTATGCCGACGAGATCTGCAAGCTTGTGGCAGACTGGGTGCCCGCCGCCTATTCGGCTTTCGAGGATTACCGCATGGGCGGGGCGAACCTTTCGGCCAAGGCGCTCGAGTGCATCCGGCAGATGCTGAAGGGCGAGGAGGTCACGCAGGAAAGCTCAGGGATGAGCAAGGGGGAATGGCGGGAGTTCCGGGCGCTGCTGGAGTGAGCCCAGGTTTATTTGAACCAAACCCCGCGCTGATCCGTTTCCTCTACAGCCAAGAGGAGCCGCCATGCAGACCCTGAGCCTTTACCTTGTCACCGCCGCAGTCTTCCTCGTTGTCGATGCGCTGATGCTGACGAACGTCATGAAGCCGCTGTTCGAGCGCCATCTCGGCGATGCGCTGCGCGAGAGCCCGGCGCTGGCGCCTGCGGCGATCTTCTATCTTTTCTACGTGGCCGGTGTCGTTTTCCTTGCCTCGCTGCCCGCGCTGGCCGAAGGCGACCCGCTCAAGGCGCTCTGGATGGGCGGGCTGCTGGGGGCGATGGCTTACGGCACCTACGAGTTCACCAACCTTGCGACGCTCAAGGACTGGTCATGGCAGATGGTCGCCGTGGATTTCACCTGGGGGATCGTGCTCACGGGCGTTTCGGCCTTCGTGGGCGTGTGGACCGTTTTGCGGTTGTCTGCATGATGCCTGCGCGCAGAGCGCGAAAGCAGGCTGTGAGCGGCTTTTCATTTGACCTTCGGGCGGCGATGGGTAGCCTGTAGGTCATTGGATCAATCAGTCCGCTTGAGGAACCGTCATGACTACAAAACTCATTTTCGGCGCCGCGCTGGCCTCGGCCGTTTCCCTGACGGGCGTGTCCGCCCTGGCAGGCAACAAGGTCGTTGCGCCGCTTTATCCCTATGATGCCAGCGCGAACCACTGCCCCTCCGGCCTTCAGCCGGTCGTCATTGGCGGGGTCATCTGCTGCGGCACACCCAATCAGTCAAGCTCCTACCAGAGCATGATGGCCCATCCGGTGCAAAAGAGCACATATCGCAAACACGTCCAGCGCGACGAGTGCGCTGTCGGAGCGAAAGGCTGTAGCTGACGCGGGGCAGCCGAAGCGCAGCTTTGAGCCTGTCAAAGGCGTGCGAAAACAGCGCGGGGCCGTTTGGCCTTGCGCCGGTTTTGCTGGCTTTTACAAAAGCTTGATGTCAGAGGCCATCTGGCGTCCGTCGCGGCCTTCTTCCAGCTCGAACGAGACTTTCTGATCATCGGCGAGGCCTGTCAGGCCTGAGCGTTCGACGGCAGAGATATGCACGAAAACATCATTTCCGCCATCCTCGGGCGCGATGAACCCATAGCCCTTTGTGGTGTTGAACCATTTCACGGTGCCGTTTGGCATGCCGCTTCTCCTTCTGCTTCCAGTCAGGGTCACTTTCGGCGGACCCGCTTCACCTTGCGTCTTTCGCAATCTGGTGAAGTCCGGTGCCGCGAACCGAGCCAGGCCGGCGGGGGCGGCGGAAGTCAGGAATGGAAAGTCACGGCAGAAGTTTTGCACGAATTTTGTAAAATTCAAATGAAATCGGGCGGGGTGGCGCTTTTTGGCGAGTCCCCGTATGACGCGGCTGGGAAACGATCAAGGGAAGCGGCATGAAGATCTATGGTTTGAAGGCCTGTGATAGCTGTCGGAAGGCGCTCAAGGCGCTGGACGGGGCGGAGCTGGTGGATGTGCGTGCGGATGGGCTGCCGGAGGATGTGCTCGAAGCGGCCCATGCACAGTTCGGGGCGGCGCTGGTGAACACCCGCTCGACCACGTGGCGCGGGCTGAGCGAGGCCGAGCGGGCGGGCGATCCCGTCGCGCTCATCAAGGCGCACCCCGCGCTGATGAAACGCCCGCTCATCGCGCAGGGCGACGCGCTTTACCTCGGCTGGAGCGAAGAGACGCGCGCGGCGCTCACGTGAGCTTCGCCGCGCGGTCGGCGCTGAGCCAGCCACCGCCGAGCATCACCAGGCTGAGCAGCACGAACACCCAGAGCGCGCGCTGATCGAGGATCACGCTGTCGGGCATGCGGTCGAACCACGCGCCGAGCGTTTCGGCGTGTTCGATGCCGCCGTGGCCGAAAAGGTCGGTGAGGGATTGCACGGTGATGAAGCCGATCATCCCGAGCGCGGCGAGGCGGGTGAAAAGCCCGATGACGATCAGCAGGGGCAGGAGGAATTCCGCCCAGGTGCCCGCCACGACAACGAGCCAGTGAAAGACCGAGAGCTGCGATGTGTCATAGGTTACAGCCTCCATCGCCTTGGGGAATATCTGGGCGTAAGCGCCTGTCGAGGGGGTGAGGAATCCGAAGACCCCGTCACCCAGCTTGGTCGCGCCGGAGGCCCAGAAATAGCGCAGCAGGACGGCGGCGAAGGTGAGCCGCGCGAGCAGGCCGAGCAGCTCCCCGGCATGTCTGGCGACACCAATGACAACGTTATTATGTATATTTAACAGTTTCTTCATGGCATTTCCTAATGTGATACATCAATAATGCTTCCCGTTTCGAGAAGCAGGCTGAGAAGCGCGCCAAGGTCGAAGTCGTCTCCGGCAGCCTCGGTGGCCGCACCGAGAGTATCGCCGTTTTGACAGGCGGCGATGAAGGCAGCGGCGCCGGGGCCGAGAAGATGCGGCGCGGGGTCATAACCCTTGCGCGCGATGAGCACATCCTCGGCGGCGGCCTGTGGCTTGGGCGCGCCATCCTGCATGTTGTAGCGCCAGATCGAGAGCGCGGGCCAGGGCGAGCGGATCAGCCGCAGCGCGGGCGAAAGCGCAAGCCTTGCCTCCGCCAGCGCCTCGGGCGGCAGCGCGGCCAGCCTGTCCGGCGCGACGGGTGTGCTGTCGGCGGCGTGGTAGCTCTCGCGCAAGGCATATTCGAGCCGGGCGACATCGGGAAGATAGCCATAGCGCTTGAGCGGGTCGAACCCTTCGAGGAAGGCCGCGAAGTCAGCTCCGTAGAGCATCATCAAGGGTGAGTCAGGCGGATGCGCGCGGGCATGTTCACGGGCGATATTGCGGAAGTTTTCATCGCCTAACAGCTTGTAGACGGCCGGAAACCCCACGACCATCGCATCTGTCAGCGCAACGGTGACGTTGTTGCGATAGACGCCAAAGCGGCGCCCGGCAGGCGCGCCGAACCCGTCCGACAGGCCCGCGGGCTCCGGCTGGCCGGGATCGAGCAGGGCTTGTGTAAAGGCGCGCTGGCTCATGCCGGCACCGTCTCCAGCGCCTTTGCCGCGCGTTGCGTTTCGGCGCGCAGGGTTGGCCAATCCGGCACGTCATTGTCCCATTCGATGAGCAAGGGCTTCGGGCCAGAGCGCACCAGCGTGTGATCGAGCAGCGCCCAGACGGGATCGACGACCTCGCGACCGTGGCTGTCGATGAGCAGGGGCCGGCCAGCGTCGTCCTCCTCCTCGTCGTGACCGCCAAGGTGAATTTCGCCGACTTTCTCGAGGGGAAAGGCGTCTATATAGCCCTGTGGCGAATAGCCGAGGTTGGTGGCCGAGACGAAGACATTGTTGACATCGAGCAGCAGGCCGCAGCCCGTCCGCGCGGAGACTTCGCGCAGGAAATCCGTCTCGCTCATCTCGGAGGCCTCGAAGGCGAGGTAGGAGGAGGGGTTTTCGAGCAGCATGGGCCGGGCGATGGCCTCTTGCAACGCGTCGATGTGCTCCGACACCCGGGCCAGTGTCTTTTTGTTGTATGGCAGGGGCAGCAGATCGTTGAGGAAGGTGCTCTCATGGGTGGACCAGGCGAGATGTTCGGAAAAGCTCGCGGGGTTCAGCCAGTCACAGAGCGTTCTGAGGCGCGAAAGGTGGTCCGGGTCGAGCGGGCCTTCGCCGCCGATCGACAGGCCGACACCGTGCACGGAGATGGGAAAACGCTCCGAGAGGGCGCTGAGCTGCGCCAGCGGGCGGCCACCTGCGCCCATGTAGTTCTCGGCGTGGATTTCGAGCCAGCCGACGGGCGAGGCGTCCTCGAGGATGTCCGCGTAGTGCTGCGGCTTGTAGCCGACACCGGGACGGGCGGGCAGAGTGCGGGATTGGTCTAGCATCACACCTCCTTGGAGTGGGTGCAGGGCTGGGAACGGGTGCAGGGCGGAGGTATCGCCGCCCTGCATCCTTCGCGGCGCAGGCTCACGACTTGGGAAGATCGCGTTCGAGCTCTTCCAGAGAGCCCATGCGCTCGGAGCCGTCGGCCATGTCGGGCAGGTCGATCTCGGTGCATGTGCCGGCATCGACGAGCGTCCAGGCGTTGCCCTGGTAATCGACGGTGGATGTGCCTGCACAGGTGGTTCCTGCGCCTGCAGCGCAGTCGTTCTCGCCAGCAAGCGAGACGCCGTAGCATTTCTCTTTTTCAGCGGCGACGGCTGTTGTCGCCTGTGCACTGAAAGCAGCGGCGACGGCGCTTGCAACGGCGATGGATTTCATTGTTCTGGACATGGGAACTCCCTTTCACTTGAATACGTGCCGCTTGATTGCGGTGCCCTGATGCTAGGGGAAGGGAGTGGCGGCAAGCCATTCACGGGCGCGTGCATCACGTGGATGAGAGCGCGCGTGACAGCTTCGGGGCGCAAATCGGCCCGAAGCCGGGGGTCAAAAGCGAATTGTTACGGTGTTGCCCCCGGTTTGGATCGAATTTTGTTACAAAAGATCGGGGGGTGTGGCGCTTTGTCCCAGCTCGCTCACGATTTCATCCAGCTCTGCAACATTTGTCTGCTTCTCGCCGAGGCGGCGGACGGTCACGGTGCGATCTTCGACTTCGCGGTGGCCGATGGCGAGGATCACCGGAACTTTCGCAAGCGAATGCTCGCGGACCTTGTAGTTGATCTTCTCGTTGCGCAGGTCGGCCTCTGCGCGCACGCCTGCGGCCTTGAGCGCCTCGACGACCTCGTGAACATAGTCATTGGCCTCGGTGACGATCGAGGCAACGACGACCTGCCGGGGCGCGAGCCAGAAGGGGAGCTTGCCTGCGTGTTCCTCGATCAGGATGCCGATGAACCGCTCGAAGCTGCCCAGCGTGGCGCGGTGCAGCATGACGGGGCGGTGCTTCTCGCCGTCGGAGCCGATATAGCTCGCATCGAGCCGCTCGGGCAGCACGAAATCGACCTGGTGGGTGCCACATTGCCAGTCGCGCCCGATGGCGTCGGTCAGAACGAACTCAAGCTTGGGCCCGTAGAAGGCGCCTTCGCCCGGGTTCAGCGAGAACTCGCAACCTGCGGCAGTCGTCGCGGCCATGAGGGCGTTTTCGGCGCGGTCCCAGACTTCGTCGGAGCCGGCGCGTTTTTCAGGGCGGTCGGAAAACTTGACCGAGAACTTCTCGAAGCCAAGGTCGCGGTAGATTTCGCTGAGGAAGTCGATAAAGCGCTTGGTTTCATCTTCGATCTGGTCCTCCGTGCAGAAGATATGACCGTCGTCCTGCGTGAAGCCGCGCACGCGCATGATCCCGTGCAGGGCGCCCGAAGGCTCGTAACGGTTGCACGAGCCGAACTCGGCCATGCGCAGAGGAAGATCGCGGTAAGACTTTAACCCCTGGTTAAAAATTTGCACGTGGCAGGGGCAATTCATCGGCTTGAGCGCGTTCACGGCCTTTTCGCGGGCGTGATCTTCATCGACCTCGACGATGAACATATGCTCTTGATACTTCTCCCAGTGGCCCGAGGCCTCCCAGAGCTTGCGGTCGACCACCTGCGGCGTGTTCACCTCGACATACCCGCCCCTGCGCTGCTGGCGGCGCATGTAGTCCTGAAGGCTGGTGTAGACCGACCAGCCATTGGGGTGCCAGAAGATCTGGCCCGGGGCCTCTTCCTGCATGTGAAAGAGGTCCATCTCGCGGCCCAGCTTGCGGTGATCGCGCTTCTCGGCCTCTTCGAGGAAGTTGAGATAGGCCTTGAGCTTCTCGCGGCCCGTGAAGGCGACACCGTAGATGCGCTGAAGCTGCTCGCGGCTCGAATCGCCCCGCCAGTAGGCGCCGGAGACGCGCATCAGCTTGAAGGCGTCGGCGGGAAGCTGGCCGGTGTGCTGAAGATGCGGGCCGCGGCAGAGGTCCTGCCAGTGCCCGTGCCAATACATGCGCACGGGTTCGCCCTCCGGGATCGCCTCGACCAGCTCGACCTTGAAATGCTCGCCGGTGGATTTGTAGTGTTCGATCGCCTTCTCGCGGGGCCAGACCTCGGTCTGAACCGCGTCGCGCGCGTTGATGATCTCTTTCATCTTCTGCTCGATGGCGCCGAGATCCTCGGGCGTGAAGGGCTCCTTGCGGTCGAAATCGTAATACCAGCCGTTCTCGATCACCGGGCCGATGGTGACCTTCACGTCGGGCCAGAGCTCCTGCACGGCGCGGGCCATGACATGAGCAAAATCATGGCGGATGAGCTCGTTGGCCTGCGCCTCGTCCTTCATGGTGTGAATGGCGATTTCCGCGTCGGCGTCGATGGGCCAGGCCAGGTCCCAGTGCTGGCCGTTCACCGTGGCCGAGATGGCCTTCTTGCGCAGCGAGTTCGAGATATCGGCGGCGACATCGGCAGGGGTCACGCCGGTCGCGTAGCGCCGAGCATTGCCATCGGGAAGGGTCACGTTGATACTGTCGGGGGAAATCTGGCTCATGGCCTGCTCCTCGTCGGTTCGGCGCCTACAGGTGCGCCCGGTTGCGGGTTGGGTTCGGGTGCGGTTTGCGCTTTTGGCGCGGCCAAGTCAAGCGGGGGCTTGTGAGGAAAATGGCGCTGGGGCAAAGTGAGCCCAACGCATGGGGGACATGATGAGCAGCGCAGAGTATCTCGACACGCCGCAGGGGCGGCGGCTGGCCTATCACAAGACGGACGGGGCCGGGCCCTGCATCGTCTTCTGCGGCGGGCTCAAATCCGACATGGACGGCACCAAGGCGCTGCATCTCGAAGCCTGGGCAAAGAGCCGGGGCCGCGCCTTTCTGCGGTTCGATTATTCGGGCCACGGGATGAGCAGCGGCACCTTCGCAGAAGGCTGCATCGGCGATTGGCACGAAGACACGCTGGCCGCCGTGGCGGCGCTGACGGACGGCAGGATCGTCCCGGTCGGCTCTTCGATGGGCGGCTGGCAGGCGCTCTTGCTGGCACGGGCCGTGCCGGAGCGCATCGCCGGGATGGTGACGATCGCGGCGGCGCCGGATTTCACGGAGGACGGCTACTGGGCGAATTTCAGCACCGAGGAGAAGGCGGCGCTTGAACAGGACGGGCAGGTCGAGCTGCCGTCCGACTACATGGAACCCTACATCATCACCAAGCGGATGATCGAGGATGGCCGCGAGCGGCTTGTCCTGCGCAGCCCGCTCACGCTGCCCTTTCCCGTGCGGTTCCTGCAAGGCACGGCTGATACGGCCGTGAGCGTGGAGACGGCCGTGCGGCTGCTGGAACATGCGGCGGGGCCGGACATGCGGCTGATGCTGGTCAAGGACGCCGATCATCGGTTTTCCGACGAGACCTGCCTGGAGCTGATCGAGGAGGCGGTGAGCGATGTCATCGCGCTGGTGTGAAACGGTTCGGTAAATGGCTCGGCGGGGCGTTGATCGGGCTTGTCGGCCTTGTCTGCCTGGCCTATTTCATCGGCCCCTACGAGCCTGTCGAGACGGATGTGAGCTTTGATCCGACGCGCTTCGAAGGCGGTGTCGGGGCGTATTTCGAAAGTGTCGAAAGCGCCCATGACGATATTACCGATGGTGTGCAGAAGCGTGTGATCTGGTCTGGCGCGCCCGAGGTCCGCACGCCTGTTTCGGTGCTCTTCGTGCATGGGTTCTCGGCAACATCCGAGGAAATCCGCCCGGTGCCCGACCGCATTGCCGCGGCGCTGGGGGCAAATCTCGTCTTCACGCGCCTCACCGGCCATGGCCGCCCTGGCGCGGCGCTGGCCGAAGCCCGTGTGCGCGACTGGATGGAGGACATGGCAGAAGGGCTGGCGGCGGCGCGGGCTGTCGGTGAGGAGGTGATCGTGATCTCCGTGTCGACGGGCGGCACGCTGGCGGCGCTCTCGGCGCTTGACGACGAAATGAGCGAGGCCGTCAAAGGCTATGTTTTCATCTCTCCCAATTTCGGCATCAACGACCCGATGGCGCCCTTGCTGACCATGCCGGGCGCGCGACATGTCCTGCCGCTCGTGGCCGGCGCGGAGCGCAGCTGGGAGCCTGTCTCCGATCGCCAGCGGACATACTGGACGACACGTTATCCGACCGTGGCTGTCTTCCCCATGGCGGCGCTGGTCAGACATGCGCTTGCACAGGACTATTCCGCCCTCAGCACACCTGCGTTATTCCATTTTTCAGACAATGACTTGGTGGTCGAAGCTCAGGCGACGCGTGAGGTGTCCGGCCGCTGGGGCGGGCCGGTGGCACTGGCGCCCCTGAGCGCAGAGCACGATATCTCCGCGAGCCACCATGTGATCGCCGGGGACATCACCGCGCCGGAGCATACCGACCGCGCCGTGGCGCTGGTTCTGGACTGGATCGAGGGGCTGGAGTGATGGAACAACGGGTCTCTCTGATCACACTGGCCGTCGATGACATGGACCGCGCTGCGGCGTTCTACGATGCGCTGGGATGGGCGCGGGTGGAGACGGAGGATGGCGTGGTCGCCTATGATCTGATCGGACAGACGCTTGGCCTTTATCAGCGCGCGAAGCTGGCCGAGGATATGGGCCTGCCCGAAGCGGCGCTGGGGCACGGAGCCATGACGCTCGGGTATAACGGGCGCACGCGAGATGAGGTTGATGCGGTCTACAAGATGGCGCTGGCGGCGGGGGCGCGGGGCCTCAAGGCGCCTGCCGAAGTTTTCTGGGGTGGATATCACGCTTATTTCGCCGACCCTGAGGGGCATGTCTGGGAGGTGGCACACAATCCGTTCTCGCCGCTCTCCCGGTCCGGCGCGTTCAGGTGGAACGGATACGAATGAGGCACTGCTCGCCGCGCCGTGAACGGCAGGCGCGGTATGCGGATTTCCCGTCAATTCGGGGGCTGGCGCCCGAGAGGCATTGACGCCGCCGCGGCATCTGCGAAATTGCGCCGCAAGACAGGAGTTGGCAATGAACGAACCGCTGGTTTTGATCCCCGGCATGATGTGCGATGCGCGGCTTTTCGCCCCGCAGATCACCCATTTCAGCCGCCAGAGAAATGTGATGGTGGCAAGCGCCGTTCAAGGTGAGCGGATCGAGGAGATCGCCTCGGGAATCCTCACGGCGCTGCCGCAGAAATTCGCGCTGGCGGGGCTGTCGATGGGCGGTATCATCGCGATGGAGATCCTGCGGCGCGCGCCGGACAGGATCACGCGGCTTTGTCTCATGGACACCAACCCGCTGGCCGAGACGCCCCAGAGCGCCGCGGCCTACGAGCCGATGGTCGTCGGGATCAAGGCGGGGCGGATGCTGGAGGTGATGCGCGGATTTCTCAAGCCCGAGTTTCTCGCGCCGGGGCCGGGGCGGCTGGAGGTCCTCGCCCGGATGCAGGAGATGGCCGAGGCGCTCGGACCAGATGTTTTCTTGCGGCAGATCAAGGCTTTGCAGCGCAGGCGCGACCAGCAGGCGGTGCTCAGGAAGGCGCGGATGCCTGCGCTGGTGATGTGCGGGGCGCATGACGGGCTCACGCCGGTGAAGCGCCATGAATTCATGGCCGAGCTGATCCCCTATGCGGAGCTTGCCGTGATCGAGGAGGCCGGGCACGTACCGACGCTGGAGGCGCCTGACGTTGTGAACGGGCTGCTCGAAGAGTGGCTGCGCCAGCCCTATGTGCTGAGGGGCTAGCGCCAGCGCATCCATGTGCCGCCGAGCGGGCGGGCCTTGGCGCCGGTGCCGAGCTTGAAACGCGCCAGATCGGCGCTGCGTTCGGTGTCGAGCGTGCCCATGTCGATCACCCGCGCGCCCCGGCCACGCAAGGCGCAGATGGCCTCCCACATGATGAGGTGATGAGCCGAGAGCCTGCGCCCTTCGAGGCTGTTCCAGCCGATATGATAGCTGGCACACGCGCCGTGGCAGGCAAAAAGCATGGCGGCGATGGGTGCGTCCTGGCCGTGCAGCGTGAAGAGGCGCAGGGCCTGCGGCGCGATGGCGTGCATCGCGCGCGCCAGCGCAGGTGGGTAGCCACGGTAGCGCCGTGCGCGCTGCTGGGCGGCTTCGGCCTCGAGCAGCCAGCCGTCCCGGGCCGGATCGAAGGTTCGGTGCCTGAGGCTGTGCGCCGGGCTCAGCCGCTTTCGAGCCGCATTCAGACGGTTGCGCCACTTTCCATGCAGCGCCATGCGCAGCGCGGGCAGGGGCGGGGAAAGGTCAAGCTCGGCCACATGGGCCGGGGTCAGGATCGGAGCGTAGCCATGCGCGCGCAGCGTTCGGGCTGCTTCGGCATCCTCGGCATTGACGAGGAGCGGGCGTCTCCGAGCTTGGACGATGCAGGCGGGGGCACGGCTTGCCAGTGAGGGCCGCAATGCGCGGCGCTGGATGTAAGCTGCTCCATCGGGCAGCGCCACACGCTCGCAGGATATGCCAAAGGCTTCGAGCGCGGTGTTGAAAAGGTCGGTTTGCTGAAGAGGGGCCATGTGCCCGTTAAGACAAGGGAAACCTAAAACGTGGTTAATGAGCGCCATGAAACGCGTTCATGGTCAGAAAATCGAAGCGCCGCGGCTGACATTGACGGGGGCGGCACTCGTCGCGCTTGCCGTTGCTCTCCCGCTGGGAAGCCTCGTGGGCCTTGTGGCGCACGCGCTCGGTTGGGGATGAGCGGGCGGCCTGCGCCTTCAGGTCAGGCGACGTTGGCGTTCTTGTTGGCTGGTTTCTGCGCGGTCGCCCCAGAGTTCGAATCAATGAAATCCAGCACCAGCGGGCGGATGTTGTTGCGCCAGCTCTTGCCTGCGAAGATGCCATAGTGGCCTGCGCCGGGTTCG
>JAWLEL010000385.1:0-2805 GCA_041686165.1 Lentibacter sp. | reverse complement strand
CACTTTGCCCGTCACTTGGCGCGGCGGCGGCCGCGGCGGCTTCGGCGGGGCGCGTCCGCCTCATCGCCCGTGCCGTCGGTATCGGAGGAAAAGGCCCCGAGGCGCGCGACGATTTCCTCCAGCGTGGGCGCGTCGCCTTTCGGCCGTGTTTCGAGAGCTTCGCGCATCTTGGCGAGGTGCTCGGGCATGGTGCCGCAGCAGCCGCCGATGATCGTGGCGCCGCTGTTGCGGGCGAGTTCTGCGTAATCGGCCATCAGGTCGGGTGTGCCGTCATAGTGGATGTGGCCATCGACATACTTGGGAATGCCTGCATTGCCCTTGGCGATGATCGGGCGCTCGGTTCCTTGCGCGACGAAGCCTTGCACGGTGCGCAGAAGGTCGGAGGCCCCGACGCCACAGTTTGCACCGAAGGCAAGCGGCGGATTTGGCAGCTTGTCGACGAGGGTGGCAAGGTCGGCCGAGGTGAAGCCCATCATCGTGCGGCCCGCCGTGTCGAAGCTCATCGTGCCGCACCATGGCATGTCCACCAGCGCGAAGGCCTCGGCGGCGGCCTTGAACTCCTCGGGGGCCGAGATCGTCTCGACCCAGAGTACATCTGCGCCGCCTTCCTTGAGGCCGTCGGCCTGCTCGTGGAACATCTCGACAGCGATCTCATGGGTCAGGCTGCCCATCGGGGCCATGATTTCGCCGGTGGGGCCGACCGAGCCCGCGACGATGACTTCGCGGTCTGTTTTGTCGGCGACGTTGCGGCCCAGCTCGGCGGAGACGCGCGAAAGCTCCCGGGCGCGCTTGGCCGCATCATGGAGCTTGAGCCGCGAGGCATTGCCACCGAAGGAATTCGTCAGGAAGAGATCGGACCCGGCATCGACGGCCGATTGGTAGAGCTTCTCGATCCTTTCGGGGTGATCGACGTTCCAGAACTCCGGCGCGTCACCCGCTTCGAGACCCATGTTGAACAGGTTTGTCCCGGTTGCGCCGTCGGCGAGGATCCAGCCCTGCGCGGCGAGAAGAGAATCGATCTTGTGGGTCATGCGAGACCTGCCATTGAATTGGGTGCTTCATCTGCCAGAGGCGCCTGAAGCGGGGAAATGGGAAGACCGGCCTTCCACCCGAAAGGCCGGCCAACGCGATGAAAGCCGTGATGAAAGCCTCAGTCGGCTTCCTTCATCACCTGGTCCTTGGCGACGATGCTGAGCTCGGCCAGTTTCTGGCGCACGGTGTCGGCATCGGCCATCTCGCCAAGATCGCCCGAGACCTTGCGCACGACATCCTCGTGGCCGGCTTCCTCGAAATCCGCCTTGATCACTTCGGCGGCGTAGGCGTTGATCTCATCGCCTTTCTTGCCGAGAATCTCGGCGGCCCAGATCCCGAGCAGCCTGTTGGCGCGGGCGGCGGCCTTGAACTTCATTTCCTCGTCATGGGCATACTTGTTTTCAAACGCGTTTTCGCGATCGTCGAATGTGGACATGGGGCGTGGCTCCTTGCCAAGAGTTGGACTTGCTCCACATATGCAACCCGATGCGCCAAAGAGCAAGCCCGCTTGCGCATCTTGCGACAACGGGGCCTATGACATATGAGAGCGTCAAGCGGCGCAGACTCACCTGCGACGGAGCGAAAGGAAGCCTGCATGGCACGGCGCAAGAAGATCTACGAAGGCAAGGCCAAGACGCTGTTCGAAGGGCCGGAGCCCGGCACGATCGTCCAGTATTTCAAGGATGATGCCACGGCCTTCAACGCCGAGAAACAGGACGTGATCGAAGGCAAGGGCGTGCTCAACAACATGCTGTCGGAGTTTTTCATGCAAGGTCTGACACAGATCGGCGTGCCCAATCACTTCATCCGCCGGATCAACATGCGCGAGCAGCTCGTGCGGGCCTGCGAGATCGTCCCGCTGGAGGTGATCGTGCGCAATTTCGCCGCCGGGTCGATGGCACAGCGCCTCGGGATCGAGGAAGGCACGCAGCTTCCGCGCCCCGTCGTGGAGTATTGCCTCAAGGACGACAAGCTGGGCGATCCACTCGTCTCCGAAGAGCATATCGCCGCCTTCGGCTGGGCCAGCCAGCAGGACATGGACGACATCCTGAGCCTCGCGCTGCGCGTCAATGACTTCCTCAGCGGCGTCATGTTCGGCGTGGGCATCAAGCTCGTCGATTTCAAGATCGAGGTCGGGCGCGTCTACGAAGGCGATTTCATGCGGCTCATCGTGGCCGACGAGATCAGCCCCGACAGCTGCCGGCTGTGGGACATGGAGACCGGCGAGAAGCTCGACAAGGATGTGTTCCGCCGCGACCTTGGCTCCCTGACGGACGCCTACAGCGAAGTGGCCAAGCGGCTGGGCGTCATGCCCAAGGGCGCGACGCCGATGAAACCGACATTGATAAACTGAGAAGGGCCGGAGCCGATGAAAGCGCGTGTGCATGTGATGCTGAAGAACGGGGTGCTCGACCCGCAGGGCGAGGCCGTGAAACATGCGCTTGGCGCGCTCGGCTTTGACGGGGTCGAGGGTGTCCGGCAGGGCAAGGTGATCGAGCTTGACCTGGCCGATGGCACCTCCGAGGACACCGTGACCGAGATGTGCGAGAAGCTGCTCGCGAACACGGTGATCGAAAGTTACACGATCGAGATGGGTTGATGCGCGCGGCGCGGATCGCGGCCTGGCGGGCGCCGCTCGAGATTTGCGAGCTGCCCGAGCCTGCGCCCGAAGCGGGCGCGGTTGTCCTCAAGGTTCTGGCCTGCGGCGTCTGCCGGAGCGACTGGCATGCCTGGTGCGGGGCTGACCCCGACGTGAGCCTGCCGCATGTGCCG
>JAWLEL010000037.1:0-12256 GCA_041686165.1 Lentibacter sp. | reverse complement strand
TTCGTGCCGTCAGCCGAGACCTCCTCGTAATAGGCGTAGACCTGCAAATAATAGATCGCCACTCCGGCAATGAGCGACACCACGACGATCACTCCGGCGACAAGTTTCCCGCTCACGCCGCGCACCCCCCGGCCTCTGTCTGCACGAAAGCATCGGCACAGAGCTTGGCCAATGTGCGCACGCGCCCGATATAGGCCTGCCGCTCGGTCACCGAGATGACCCCGCGCGCATCGAGCAGGTTGAAGATGTGGGACGCCTTGATGCACTGGTCATAGGCCGGATGCGCCATGACGATGCGTTTGCCTGTCTTCGGGTCCTCGGCTGGCGCAGCGAGGATCCGCGCGCACTCCGCCTCGGCCTCCTCGAAATGCCGCAGAAGAACCTCCGTGTCCGCAACATCGAAGTTCCAACGGCTGTATTCCTGTTCCGTCTGGCGAAACACATCGCCGTAGCTGAGCGCGATCGGCGCCTGCGGGTCGTTGAAGGGCATGTCCATGACGTGATCGACGCCGAGCACATACATCGCCAGACGCTCAAGCCCATAGGTCAGCTCGCCGCTGACGGGGTGACAATCATGGCCGCCCACCTGCTGGAAATAGGTGAACTGGCTGACTTCCATTCCATCGCACCACACTTCCCAGCCAAGGCCCCAGGCGCCCAGCGTGGGGCTCTCCCAGTCATCCTCGACAAAGCGGATATCATGCATGTCCATGTCGATGCCAATGGCTTCGAGCGAGCCGAGGTAGAGCGCTTGAAGATCGGGGGGGCTCGGCTTGATGAGCACCTGGAACTGGTAGTAATGCTGCAAGCGGTTGGGGTTGTCGCCATAGCGCCCGTCTGTCGGGCGGCGCGAAGGCTGCACGTAGGCGGCTGCCCAGGGCTTGCTGCCCAGCGAGCGCAGTGTCGTGGCCGGATGGAACGTGCCCGCGCCGACCTCCATGTCATAGGGCTGCATGATGGCGCAGCCCCGGCTCGACCAATAGGCCTGAAGCCTCAGGATGATCTCCTGGAAACTCTTGGGTCTGCTTTGCTTTTCGGCCATTTGTCCAGTGCCTTCCGCGCTGCGCTCATTCTTGAAGTCGGGCCTTACCTATGCCGCGCTCTGGCCCAAGTCAATCAGGCCCGCGGCGCTCTTGCCAGGCGGGGCGTCGGCTTTTTGCTCCCGCGCGCAACACATGTTCCAGAGCGGGCCCGGCGCGCCTTGGGAAAGCGTATTAAATCAGTCTTTTCTTGCGTATTTGTCGTGCACAGACTGGAGAATTTGCTAGAAAGTTCTAAAGGTATTCAAAAACGCGCAACAGGCGAGGTCGAAGACGAATGAAAAGACTGATTGTATCGGTTGTCATGCTGATCGGGGTGATCGGGGCCTGGACCGGTCCGATTCAGGCGCAATCCGAGGAGGTTGTCTGGGTTCAGGTTGAGGCACAGCCGAGCCTTGCCCAGGCGAGGGACCGGGCGCAGGACTTTGCGGCCACCCTGCCCGACGTGAACGGCTTTTCGCTTGGTGGCGGCTGGTATGCAATTGCCCTTGGCCCCTATCAGCCAGATGACGCGCAAGAGGTTCTGAGGGTCTATCGCAGCGAGGGGCAGATCCCCCGTGACAGTTATATCGCCGAGTCATCATCCTTCCGTCGGCAGTTCTGGCCCGTCGGGACCAACCTGCTGAACCTTCCGGCCCCGGCGCCGGCGCCGGTCACGCAGACTGACCCCCAAGTCAATTCGGACCAAGCGGAAGGAACCACGGAAGACAATGTCACGCTCGTTGAGCCGCAGGTCATCGTGCCCGACGAGACCCCGTCCGAAGCACGTGCCTCGGAGCGCGCCTTGACGAAAGCCGAGCGCGAGCAGCTTCAGATCGCCCTGCAATGGGCCGGTTATTATCAAGCCGCCATCGACGGCGCATTCGGGCGCGGCACGCGCCGCTCCATGGCCGACTGGCAGGAGGCCAACAACCACGAGGTCACCGGCATCCTCACGACAGCGCAACGCACCGAACTGATCGGCCAGTACAACGCGATCCTCGATGGTCTTGGCTTGGATGTGGTGACAGACCAAGCCGCAGGTATCGAGATGGTCATGCCAACGGATGTCGTGAGCTTTTCCAGATACAGCCCGCCCTTCGCGCATTATGACAGCTCGGGAGATATCGATGCGCGCGTTCTGCTCATCAGCCAAGAGGGGAACCAGAACACGCTCTACGGTCTCTATGACATCATGCAGACACTTGAAATAGTTCCCGAAGACGGGCCGCGCGAGCGCGGCAGCGACAGCTTCACGCTGGTCGGAGAGGGCGCCACGTCCATCTCCCATAGCGAAGCTTGGCTCGAGGAAGGCCAGATCAAGGGGTTCACGCTCATCTGGCCTGCGGGCGACGAAGAACGCCGCCGCCGCCTGCTCGGCGAGATGCGGGCCTCCTTCACCCGCCTGGAAGGCGCACTCGATCCGGCGGCCGGGGATGACTCTCCGAACATCGACCTGGTCTCCGGCCTCGAAATCCGCCGTCCCAAGATCGCTCGGTCGGGCTTTTTCTTCGACGACGTGGGCCATGTCGTGACAACATCCGAGGCCGTCAGGTCCTGCGGGCGCATCACGCTGGGCAGCCAGACAGAGGCCGATGTGCTCACCAATGACACAGAGGCTGGCGTCGCGATTCTCAAGGCGCGCAAAACGCTTGCGCCTCCGGAGATCGCACGGCTTTCCGCCCGGGTGCCGCGCCTCCAGTCAGAGGTCGCCGTCGCGGGCTTCAGCTACGAAGGCATGCTCGGCGCACCCACTCTGACTTATGGGCACCTCGCAGACATCAAGGGGCTTTCGGGAGAGACAGGCCTCAAGCGTCTCGCGCTCAACGCGCTGCCGGGCGATGCGGGCGGTCCCGTTTTCGACGACAGCGGCGCGGTTCTGGGGATGTTGCTCCCCGATCCGGGCGGCGACAGGCAGCTTCCCGACAAGGTGCGCTTCGCTGTAAATTCCGAGACGATCCGCACCGTGGCGCAAGCCGCGGGGCTTTCAGCCGAGGAGGCAACAGGGCGCGCGGGGCGTATCGCGCCGGAAGACCTCGCGAACGAGGCGCAAGGCCTCACGGTTCTGGTGAGCTGTTGGGATTGAACTCCTGCGATGGTGCCTGAGGAAGGCGTGCCGCGGCGCGCCTTCTTTCTGTTTCAAGCTTACGCGCGCCAGAAAGCCGGCATGAAGATCGCATAGACCGCCAGCAATTCAAGCCGCCCGATCAGCATTGTGAAGGACAGTATCCATTTCGCCGTGTCATTGAGGCCGGCGAAGTTCCCCGCCGGGCCGATCCTATCTCCCAGCCCCGGCCCGATATTGGCCAAGGCCGCTGCCGCGCCCGAAACGGACGTGATCATGTCCAGCCCGGCCAGCGACAGCGAGACCGACACCAGCCCGAGGGTCACTACGAAAAAAACGAAGAAACTCATCACCGAGTTCAGGACATCGTCCTCGATGCGTCGCCCGCCATATCGCGGCATGAACACACCATGCGGCGCACGGATCTTGCGGATCTGTGCGGAGATGGAGGCAAAAAGGAGCTGGTAGCGGAATATCTTGATCGAGCAGGACGTCGAGCCGGCGCAGCCGCCGATCAGCCCGACGAAAAAGAGCGCGACGACAGGCAAGGCCCCCCAAAGCATGTAGTCTGCACTGGCATAGCCGGTGCCCGTGAGGATCGAGACCGTGTTGAAGAGAACCTTGCGGAAGGCCTCTTCGGTGAAGCTGTCTAGCTGGAAGACCTGCCAGAGACTGAGCAGCAGGACAACGACCGCCGCTGTGGTGAAGAACGCCCGTATTTGCGGATCGCTGAGCAGCGGTTTGGCCGAGCCTGCGCTCAGCTGGACGAACCGGACGAACGGAAGGGCTGCAAGCATCATGAACATCACGGCGATATACTCGACCCCGGCGCCGAAAGCGCCGAAACTCGCATCATAATTGGCAAAGCCACCCGTCGCGACCGTGGTCATGGAATGAACCGTCGCGTCGAAGGCATTCATGCCGGCCGTCAGGTAACTGAGCGCGCAGGCCACCGTCAGCGTGAGGTAGATCGAGGATATGCGCGAGGCAATCTGCGTCGCGCGCGGCAGGATCTTTCCGAAGGTATCAAAGCTTTCGGTCCGGAATATCTGCATGCCGCCCACGCGCAGTTCCGGCAGGAAGACCATCGCCACAACGATGATCCCGATACCCCCGATCCATTGCATGATGCCGCGCCACAAAAGCAGCCCCTTGGGCATGTCATCGAGCCCCGACAGGACGGTCGATCCGGTTGTGGTCAGACCGGACATCGCCTCGAAGAACGCATCGACAAACCGCAGCTCCGTCGCGCCGAGCATGAAGGGCAGTGCGCCGAAGATCGGCATGATCAACCAAACACCCGTTGTCAGCAGGAAGGTCTGCTGGATGTTCAGCCTGTCCCGCACACCGTTCTGGCAAGCGAGCGCCATGATGCCGCCGATGAGCACCGTTACGATCGCACTTTCGACAAAGGCCTGCCAATGCCCCTGACCCTCAGCCAGGTCGATCAGCATCGGCGGCATCATTGTCAGCCCGAGAGTGGCTATAAGCAGCCCGATCACGTAGCCTACTGGACGAAGGTCAAACATGACGCGAAGGCTTGGCGCGAAGCTCCGCGGCTGTCAAGCGGCGACAATCCCGAAGGACGTCTTGTCAGAGAATGCCTGCATGCCGCATGACATGCATCTCGATATCGCTGCGGCGCATGCCGCGCGCCGCGAGCGCTTTATCATCCAGCGCCTTGAGCTGGTCGATCTCTGCCGTGAGGATCGCCGCACGTTTCTCGGATGCCTCAATCGCACTTGCAATGAGACCGGAGAAAAACGCCTTAACATTCATGAGAATGCCGTGAACCGCTGGGCGGTGTGTTTGTATGTATGCCATTTGGAAACCTCGATTGATTGGTGTCTGGTTTCCTCCCTTGCTCTCAAGGTAGGTCAGGCAAACTGACGTTACCACCGACAATTGCGCATGTCCCGGTTTCCCGAGGCGCATGGCTAAGGCGGAATTCATCCCACGTGAAACAGCGTCGAGAAGAGCTTCGGATCAATGCTTTGAGCCTCGAACAGCTCGCCTTCCGTCAGAACACTCACGGCGTCATGACTGTGCAGGCTCTCCTGGTGGCTCGCGATCACGCGGAAATCCCCTATTCGCTGATCGCGCTCGAAGTGCTGGGCGAAAAGCCGAGCCGCGTCTTCGACGAAGATAGGGTTGGCCGCATTGAGCTCGGCGAAGGCCTGCTCGTCTTCGCGCTTGACCATAACCTGCGTCTCCGTCGGGACAGCGTCCCGGCACATCTCGATCAGGTCTTCGAACCAGAGGCAATCGCCGCAGGACGCCTCGACCGAAATACGCGCCACCGAGCGCTGGGAATGCGGCGTCGCGAGCTGTCCGCGCATCTGCCGCGCGTGCTCGGAGAGTTCCAAAGAACAGGGGCAGGTGGAAGAGTAGACGTAGTCGAGATGCATGATCTTCCTGCGCACCCCGTCGATCTCGACCAGTTCGAGGGCGATATCGTAATACTGGAAACCCGAAAGCCCGGAGCGCAGGCTGCCTACCTTCATGGGGAAGCTGAACCGCATCTGGATGCGCGCATCAAAGCTCTCAAGGTCGGATTTGTAATCATCGAGAGCCGCCTCGATGACATCGAAGGAGAACACAGACTCCGAGTGCCTGTAGAAGCTCCGCATGATCCGGCTCATGTTGATGCCTTTCTTGCCGGCCTCAAGGCTGACCGTGCCCGTCACGGAGGTCTCCAGCGTCAGATCGCCGTTGTCGCGGGTGTGAAAGCTGATCGGCAGGCGAAAGTTCGAGATGCCCACATGCTGGATCACGCGCGGCGTGCCCTTGATCAGGCTGGAGGGGCCGTTCTGCAAATCGGGCAATGTCGCCTTGTATGCATCATCGACCTTGAATTCCTCAGGATAGGCCCGCGCCAGCGCAGGGTAGTTCGCCACCTCGCCGGAAGGCAGGAGGCGCGCGACGGCCGGGTCAAGCTCGGCGATCTCGACAGCGCTCGCATTCTGCGCCCAGGCGCGCAGCTTCTCGAGCGCGTCCTTTGCATCCTCGCGGTCTGGTGCGGCTTCGATCTCAGGCGTCAGCTTGTTCATGGCCCTGTTCCCCTCGGGTATCCGTTTAACCTAGACACTCTACGGCCGAATTGCCAATTCAGACCGATTTTATCCTGCCAGCGCCTTCGTCATCTTGTAGCGGCACAGAGTCTCGGCTCCGCGTTCAACAGCCTCGGCCTGCGTGACGTTCCAGCCGTTGCGCTCGAAAAAACTCTTTGCCATCAAGCTGGCATGGGTGCTGAGTTCAGTCAGGCGCTTTGCACGCGCTCGGCACTCGAGCACAGCGTAGATCGCATCCGAGACACCCTTTGCACGCGCCTCGGGGGTGACGAAAGCCATGTCGAGATAGCCGTCCGGGCTCATTCCCATGAATCCCAGTGGCGTGTCGCCCTCCTCCGCCAGCAAAAGCTCCAGCCCTTCCAGCCGCTTGGCCCACCCCGCACCCGAAGGCGCCTCGGGCGCCCAGGCTGTGCGCTCGGCCTCGCTGTAGCGCGGCGCGGCACCCTCACGAACCGCACGGAAAAACACGGCTCCGAGCGCATCCAGATCATCGACGCCTGCATCCCTGACGAAAAGGCTCATGGCTCAAGCCTCCTTCAGTGCCTGAAGAAGATCGTCCGTCAGATCGGCGCTGTCCTCCAGCCCCACCGACAGGCGCACCAGCCCGTCACTGATCCCCAGCGCCGCGCGCTGATCGGCGCTCAGGCGCTGATGCGTGGTCGTCGCGGGATGCGTCACGATCGTCTTGGCATCACCAAGATTGTTCGAGATCAGGGCGATCTCGAGCGCGTTGAGAAAGCGGAAGGCTGCGTCTTTGCCCCCTTTCAGATCAAGCGCGATCACTGTTCCGCCCGCGCCCATCTGGCGCTTTACCAGGGCCGCCTGCGGGTGACTTTCAAGGCCCGGATAGATCACTTTCGCAATCTTATCATGGGCTTGTAGCGAGTGCGCGAGAGCAAGCGCGGTTTCGGCCTGAGCCTTCACGCGCAGGTCGATTGTCTCGAGGCCCTTGAGCATGATCCATGCCGTGAAGGGGCTCATCGCGCCGCCCGTGTGTTTCATGTAGGTCTCGATGGGGCCGCGAATATCCTCGCGCGCACCAAGGATGATCCCGCCGAGCGCACGCCCCTGCCCGTCGATGTGCTTGGTGGCCGAGTAGACGACAATATCGGCACCCTGCTCTATCGCATTGGAGAAGACGGGCGTGGCAAAGACGTTGTCCACGACAAGCCTGGCACCGCTGGCATGGGCGAGCTTCGCCACGGCTTCCAGATCGATCACTTCCAGTGTCGGGTTCGAGATCGTCTCGCAGAAGACGAGCGCAGTATCGTCACGGATCGCCGCCTCCCAGGCGGCCGGGTCCGTGCCGTCCACGAAACTCACATCGACGCCGTAGCGCGGCAGGATCTCTTCCAGGATGTAAAGGCAGGATCCGAAGAGCGCCCTTGACGAGACAACGTGATCGCCCGCCTTGAGCAACGCCAGGAGCGCGCCGCTCACCGCCGCCATGCCGCTCGCCGTGGCAAAGCCGTCCTCCGCGCCCTCAAGAAGCGCCATGCGCTCTTCGAACATCGCAACCGTCGGGTTGCCATAGCGCGCATAGATGAACTCGTCCGGACCGCTCTCGATGAAGCGCGCCTCGGCCGCTTCGGCGCTGTCGTAGACAAAGCCCTGCGTCAGGAAGATCGCTTCGCTCACTTCGTTATACTGCGATCGGCGCACGCCCCCGTGGACGAGCGCTGTGCGGCTTTTCCAGTTTTTCGGCATTTGATCCTCCGCCAAATAAAAAACCCCGTTCGGCCAAGCCGAAGGGGGTCCTTCATCCTGACCTCTTTAGCGGCATGTTTAACGTGGCCCGCAATCCGGTAACAAATCGCCACGGCGCTTTTGGTAATCCGCGTCTGCGCCTGCGTCAATATCGTTTCTCCCCCCGGCGGCTTTTACAATGTCGTAACCTGCCGGTCATGAGGCCGACGCAGTGTTCAGCCATGGAGAGACCACTATATGTTGTGGGAAAGCACGATGCCTCTTCTGCGTGTGAGATTCAGTGACGAAAGGCTCCATCTCGGGCCCGAGGCGGACAGCATCCTCGAAAAGCTGAAAAACGACCCCGCCGCACCGATTGTCATAATGGTGCATGGCTACAAGTTCCTTCCCGGCGATCCGCGCCATTGCCCCCACGACCATATCTTCTCGCTTTCTGAAACGCACAAGTGCTGGAAAGCCACAAGCTGGCCGCGTGGTCTCGGCTTCGGCTCGGGACAGGCGCGCGAGGGCCTCGCGATCGCCTTCGGATGGGAAGCGCGTGGCCCTTTGCACAGGGTCTACGACAATGCCAACCTGGCGGCGAAGGCCCTCGCCGAGCTGATCGACCGGCTCGCGCTGGCCCTGCCCCAGCACAAGCTCCATGCGATCGGGCACTCGCTCGGCGGCAGGGTTCTCCTGCAAACGCTCCAGCATGTCGATCCAGGGCGCCTATCCAAGCTGATCCTGCTCAATCCCGCCGAATACCGGGCTTCCGCCGAGAAGGCTCTTGCGAGCGCCGGTGGGCGGCACGCCCAGACCCTGATCGTAACAAGTGCGGAAAATGCTCTCTTCGATCTGATCATGCGCTATCTCGTCTGGCCCGAGCGTCGCGGCGATGTGCCCGTCGGCCACGGCATCGAAGGCATGGCGCATGTGAAGACATTGCGGATCGACTGCCCGAAAACCCTGGCGCATCTGAGACGGATCGGCTTCCCGATCCGGGGTAAACGGCGCAAGCTCTGCCACTGGTCCCCCTATCTGCGCGACGGCACGTTCGACATCTACAAGGCCCTCTTTCGCGGCGAGATCACGCTGAACAGCCTCCTTCCTGCCGCAGACAGGCCAGAGCAGCCGCTTGGAGCAGGGATTGGACCCGAGATACAGTCAGCAAGCGTTGCCGTTTGAGCCTCAGTCCTCGTCAAGCGCATGGTCTCGGATAAGCGCTGACTGGAACATGAAGAAGGCAAAAAGCGCCGCCGTCAGGCCGAAGGTCTTGAAGTTGACCCAGGCCGCCTCGGACATCAGCCGCCAGACCAGCTCGTTCGCGAGGGCAAGCGCAAAGAAAAAGAGCATCAGCCTTTTGGTCAGGATCATCCAGCCCCTGTCAGTCAGCGGCAAGGCCCCGTCCATGACATGCTGCAAGTAGGATTGCCCCCGCGCCAGCCCAAACGCCAGCAGCCCGCCGAAGATCAGATACAGGATCGTCGGCTTCATCTTGATGAACTTCGGATCGTTGAGCCAGACGGTCAGCCCGCCGAACACGACAACCAGCACAAGCGTCATGATCTGCATCTTCGAAAGATGTCCCGTGAGCTTCCACAAGATCCCCGTTGTCAGCGCGATCAGCGGGACGAAGCCTGCCGTGACAATGATGAAACCTGAATAGTCCCGGCCACCCAGGTTGAAGGTTTCGTCCTTGAGCATCACGTAGGCGATGAAAAAGGCGATGATAGGGCCAAGCTCCAGCGCCGTCTTCAGCATCGGGTTGATTTCTCGTTTCTCGCGCAAGATCTATCCTCCAAGTTCCACGATCACCGCCCCCGCGGCAATCAGCGCCATGAGCGCGATCCGCCTCGGACCAACTGTCTCCTTGAGCGCCAGCCAGCCTATGATCGCCGCGAAGACAGTGGATGTCTCGCGCAATATGGCGGCCTCACCCACTTTATCAAGCCGCGTCGCCATCATTATCGAGCCGAAAGAGGCAAAAGCAACGAACGCCCCGACGATCCCGCGCCGCATGAGCGGCCAGACCGGGACCCGCACAAGCATTTTCCGCCAGCGCGCGTAAGCGACGAAGGGGAAGAAGACCCCGTCGATGAAAAAGAACCACGCCAGGAAAGTGAAGGGGTTCTGCGTGGCCCTGATCCCATAGGCATCCCATGTCGTGTAGAGCGCCACGAAGAGACCGGTGATTACCGCCAACCCCAGTGCAAGGGGGAGCGTGTCCCGCTCCGCCGTGACATGACGCAGATTATAGACAGCGAGGCCGTAAATTCCCAGCAGAAGCACGAAAACACCCGACCATTGAACGGCAGTGAACCGCTCACCGAAAAGCAGGTAGGCGCCGATCACCGTGAAAAGCGGGCCCGTGCCGCGCACCACCGGGTAAACCACCGTGTAGGCGCCCTTCGTGTAGGCCCAGCTCTGCATCAGCTTGTAGCCGACGTGGATAACGAAGACCAAGGCGAAGATCGGCCACATATGCGGCTCGGGCCAGGGCACCACGAACAGGGCGAAAGGCGCGGCCATCAGGGCATAGGACGCGTCGATCGCGCCGCGGGTGAGCCAGGGATCGTGCCGGCCTTTCTGCAGAGCGCCGAACACGGCGTGCAGGAATGCGGCCATCAGGGCCAGCACCAACGCAAGCCGCTGACCCGCCTCCGTTCCTTCCAGGGAAATCAGCCAATCCGTCATGCTGCGTCGGGGATCTGCTGGAAGCCAGCGGAACAGAACCTTGGTTGCTTCGTTGCAGATAAAAGACAAAGGGCTCTTTGCACATGATAGATGCGATCATCGAAGAATTGACCAACACCTTTTCGGTGACCCCCGCCCCTGTCGCCTTCGCACGGCTCGTCCTGGCGATTTTTCTGGCCGGCCTGCTCGGGGCCGAACGGGAATGGCGCAAGAAGTCCGCAGGGCTGCGCACGCATATTCTCGTTGCCGTTGCGGCCTGTCTCTTCGTTATCATCGGCCTCGAACTCGCCACGCTGGAATTTGGCGACGGGAATGAACAGACGAATGACCCGCTCAGGATGATTGAAGCTGTGACAGCAGGGGTCGCTTTCCTCGCTGCCGGCCTGATCTTCAGGTCGAACGGAGAGGTTCGCAATATCACGACCGGCGCCTCGCTCTGGCTCGCCGGAGCAATCGGGCTTGGCTGCGGCGCCGGGAAGATTCCGCTGGCGGCCATGGCCGCAGCAATTGCGGTCGTGGTGCTCTCCCTCCTGCGTCGGATTGAAGAGAAAGCGGGAACTCACTGACGGGTTCATTCCCTTTCGAGGCCTGTCAGCGCCGCCGCGAATTCTTCAGGATCGAAGGGGGCGAGATCGTCGATTTTCTCGCCCACCCCGATCGCATGGATCGGCAAGCCGAACTTGTCGGCCAACGCGACCAGCACACCACCCTTGGCCGTGCCGTCCAGCTTTGTCATGACCAGCCCCGAGACATTCGCAAGCTTCTGGAAGGTCTCGACCTGGCTCAGCGCATTCTGACCTGTCGTCGCGTCCAGAACCAGCAACGTGTTGTGCGGCGCGCTTTCGTCCTTCTTGCGAATGACCCGAACGATCTTGGCAAGCTCCTCCATAAGGTCTGCGCGGTTCTGAAGCCGCCCCGCCGTGTCGATCATCAGCAGGTCCGCCCCCTCGGCCTCGGCCTTGGTCATCGCATCAAAGGCGAGGCTGGCCGGATCCGAGCCTTCCGGCGCGGTCAGGACAGGCACGCCCGCGCGTTCGCCCCAGACCTGAAGCTGCTCGACGGCCGCGGCCCGGAACGTATCGCCCGCCGCGATGACGACATCCTTGCCAGCCGCCTTGAACTGACTTGCCAGCTTGCCAATGGTCGTCGTCTTGCCCGATCCGTTCACCCCGACAACCAGCACGACTTGCGGCGTCTTGGCATAAAGCGGCATCGGGCGCGCGACCTCGGCCATGATCCGGCTGATTTCCTCGGAAAGGATTTCCTTGATCTCCTGCGTCGACATTTTTTGCCCGAAGCGACCTTCCGCCATGTTCGCCGTCACGCGCATGGCCGTATCGACGCCCATGTCGGAAGCGATGAGCAACTCTTCGAGCTGTTCGAGCATCTCGTCATCCAGCTCGCGCCGAACAACCGTCTTCCTTTCCTTTCGCCCGAGCAGCCGCCCGAAAAGCCCCGGTTTGTCGTCGTCCTGCGCTTTCGGCTCGGGTTCGGCAATCGGAACGACCGGAACAACCGCTGATTCGGGTTCCGAAGGGGATCCGAGGGGCTCGGGCTCAGGGTCAACAGACTCGGGCAGCTCCTCTGCGGCTTCTGCCGGGGCTTTCATCACCTGATCCACAGGCTCTGGCTCTGGCTCTGGCTCTGGCTCTGGCTCTGGCTCTGGCTCTGGCTCTGGCTCTGGCTCTGGCTCTGGCTCTGGCTCTGGCTCTGGCTCTGGC
>JAWLEL010000384.1:0-2827 GCA_041686165.1 Lentibacter sp. | reverse complement strand
CGCCGTTGCCGTTCTGGCGAAGCGAAGGCCAGATTGTGCAGAGCCTTGTCAAGCGTGCTGTAGGGAACTTCTCGCCCGCTGTCGTCGCCTTCTGCTGCGGCTCCGGCGCGACGATCGACAGCGTACCACGCCGCAATGGCCCCGGCACTCGAAAGCAGGATAAACGGCCAGCCGGTTGCGACGCGCCCCGCCTCGCCGAGATCGTAGAAGCCGACCGCAGACCCCGACCATACGACAGCCGCCGCCGCCGCGAGGGCTGCGATACTTACGGCTCCGATGAGGAAAAAACGACCGAGGAGGCGGCCCGACGCATGTCGGACAGCCGTTTCCTTCTCCTCTTCCAAGATATCGGGATCGGTCATGACCCTCAAAGCACCCTGTGCCGTCCCGAGGATGTCACGGGATATGACGACAATCCTGAAAAGCTTCAGGACGGCAACGAATGCAACAAGCCCTGCAACAAGGAACGCGACTGTCATTCGATCTCCTGCTCGCCTTCGGACCTCTCGGTATCGGAGCTGGCCTTGCGCCGCCGCGCCAACCGCTTCATCGGGTACCAGACAAAGCCTATGATCGCGAGAACCAGCGCCAGGATGAGCGCGATGACAGTGCCAAGCGCCGTCAGACCGGCCCCCGGCCCGACATAGGCATGCGCAGCCTGCGGAAGGATCGCGGCACAGGCGCAAACAGCCGCGGTCATCGTGACATGACGCGGATTGGCGCGGGATCGGTGTGACGGTATTCTTCTTCGATAGTCCATAGTTACCGAAGAGAGCAGAAAATACCCGGGATGGCCATAGTCCCGTGGCTGGGCTAACGTCTCTCGCATGTATGACCATCTCGATTCGACGGCGGTTGCGGTCACACGCGACCAATTTATCAGGGCATGGGCCCAGATTTCCGTGGTGCGTCGGCGGCAAGAATCCGCCGGCGTCGTAGCCGCGTGAACGGGCCCGACTCCCAAAGTGCGCCTTCGATCCCGGCGCCTGATGTGGTCTCGGTGGGCGATACGCCGTCGTCGCTGGTGCTTGCGGTGGATCTTGATGGCACTTTGATTCGGACCGACATGCTCTTCGAGACTTTCTGGGCGACGCTGTCGAAGCGATGGACGAACATCACGGCGGTCTTCGGCGCGCTTCCTGACGGTCGCGCCAACCTGAAACGCACGCTCGAAGGCTTGGGGGACGTGGATGTCAGGATGTTGCCCTATAACGAAGAGATCGTCGCTTATGTGCAGCGCTGGCGCGATGCGGGCGGGCGGGCGGTACTGGTTTCCGCCGCCGACCAGCGGATCGTTGAGCGGGTCGCGGATCATCTGGCGCTTTTCGACGAGGCATACGGCTCGGACGGGCGGATGAATCTGAAGGGAGCGCGCAAGGCCGATTTCCTTGCCGAGCACTACCCCGAAGGTTTCGCGTATATCGGTGACAAGGATGCGGACTACGCCATCTGGCAAAGGGCGGCGCGTGCCATCACCGTGGATGTGCCCCGGTCGCTACGAGCGCGGGTCGATGACCTGCCCATCGAATCCGAGCACCTGACAACGCGCGGATCGCACTTCGGGCCACTCATGCGCGCCATGCGACCGCAGCAATGGCTGAAGAACGTGCTGGTGTTCCTGCCCTTGCTGGCCGCGCACCAGTTCGATCTGGTGACCCTCGGCGAGGCGGCCCTGGCCTTCGTGGCCTACAGCGTCGTCGCCTCCTCGGTCTACCTGCTCAACGATCTGCTCGATCTCCAGGCGGACCGGACGCATCCGCGCAAGTGCAAACGCCCCTTCGCCTCCGGTGCGCTGCCGCTCTCCTGGGGCACGGTGCTGGCGCCGGGGCTCTTGCTGGTGGGGGGGCTGGTTTCGGTGCTGCTTGGGCCGGCGTTCATGGCCGTAATGGCGATCTACTACCTCGTCACCACCGCCTATTCCTTTGTCCTCAAGCGCCGACTGGTGATCGACATCTGTACGCTTGCGACGCTTTACACCCTGCGCATCGTCGCGGGGGGGGTGGCAACGGGCATTTCGCTATCGGTCTGGCTGCTTGCCTTCTCGATGTTCTTCTTCTTTTCACTCGCCGCGATGAAGCGGCAAACCGAGCTGGTTTCGAGCGTTGCAGAGGGGCAGGACAAGGCGCATGGGCGAGGCTACGTGACCGATGACCTGCCGCTCGTCTCCAACATGGCGGTGGCTTCGGGCTATGTCTCGATCCTGGTCATGGCGCTCTATCTCAACTCGCCGGCAGTGCAGATTCTCTATTCCGCGACCGTGCCGCTCTGGGGTATCTGCCTGGTGCTGCTCTACTGGCTCAGCCGGATGGTGATGCTTGCCCATCGCGGGCAGATGCACGATGATCCGGTCGTGTTCGCGGCGAAGGATCGGGTGTCGATTGCCTGCGCCGGGATCATCCTCGGGCTGGCGTTGGTCGGAAATGTGCTGTGAAGAAGAAGACGATAGTCATCCGCTATACGGCCTTTGCCGTCGCGGCCACGCTGGCCAATCTCGCGGCGCAGCGGGTCGTGCTCGCGATTGACGATGGCCCATGGGGCTTCGCCTTGGCGGTGTTCGTCGGCACTCTGGTCGGGCTGGTGCTCAAATACATGCTCGACAAGAGGTGGATCTTCGAGGATCGCGCGACCGGGCTCGTCGCGCATGGCCGGAAATTCGGGCTCTATACCGCGATGGGGGTCGCCACGACAGCGATCTTCTGGGGGACAGAGACGGCGTTCTGGATCATTTGGCACACCGATCTCGCGCGCGAGACGGGCGCCGTCCTCGGCCTCACGGTCGGCTATGTCATCAAGTACCGGCTCGACCGACGGTTCGTTTTCAACGACA
>JAWLEL010000383.1:0-2829 GCA_041686165.1 Lentibacter sp. | reverse complement strand
GTGAGAATTTCGATCGTCGTGCCGGGCGAGCGATGACGAATGGCGCGGATGGTCTGGGCGAAATGCTCCGCGCCGCCATCCTCGATATCGTCGCGGTCGACGCTGGTGATGACCACGTGGTTGAGCCCCAGCTTCTGCACCGCATCGGCCACCCGCCCCGGCTCGAAGACATCGAGCGATTCCGGGGGCTTGCCCGTGGCGATATTGCAGAACGAGCAGGAGCGCGTGCAGACATCGCCCATGATCATCATCGTCGCATGGCCCTGGCTCCAGCATTCGCCCGCGTTCGGGCAGGCCGCCTCTTCGCAGACCGTGGACAGCCCGTGCTCGCGCATGATCGCATGGGTTTTCTTGTAGCCGTCGCCCTGCGGTGCCTTGACCCTGATCCAGCTCGGCTTGCGCGGCTGGGCGTTGTCGGGCTTATGCGCCTTCTCCGGGTGGCGTTGCTCGGGGATGTTCAGGTCACGCATGGTCGGTCCTCGGCTGTGGTCACGGATATGTAACGCGACCGAAGGCCGGTGTCACCTCGAAACCCCCGAAAGCCCGCCCCGCGCGCGGCGCATGGCTCGGCCCCGGCACTTGCCGCGCTACCCGATCATCTTGCTGTCGTCGCCGAGGCCGTCGTAATGGCGCACGAGACGTTCCAGCGCGATGCGCAGGACGACCTTGCCCGACCGCGCCGACCAACCGAGCGCGCGCTCGGCGCTCTCCAGCCCTTCAAGCAGGCAGCAACAGCGCAGAGTCACATCCCCGAGCCCGGCGCCCAGTTCCTGGAGCGCGGTGACTGTGCGCCGCAAGGCCGCCTGCGAGCTCAGCGGCGCAGCATCGGGCCCGAGCTGAGGCATTGCCCCGAGGATCACCGCGTCCCAGTCGAGCTCGCTTGGTTTGCCGAGCTGTGCCAGCTCGAAATCCTCGCGCAGACGCTCGCCCGCAGCAACCTGCGCGGGGCTGAGAAACAGCGCGCCGTCCTTTTCGCGCCGTCGCGAGAGAACCATCAGCGGGGTCTCGCCGCCCATCCCACGCTTGCGATTGCTCGCGGACGGCCCCGCCCCGTCCATCTCGAAGGGGGTCGCGGCCTCGGCGAAGCCAGAAGCGCGGTTCTCGGCTTCGGCCAGCAGCTGGTTGAGCGCGCTGCGCCCCGCCGCCGTGATCCGGTAGCGCGAGATCCGTCCCTCCGCCGCGCAGGCGATCCAGTCCTTCAAGGCGAGGGCCTGCGCCATGACGCGGTCGACGACCGCCGTGCGCGCGGTCGTGCCGGACGCTGTATCGCGCACCACGACCCCCTTTTCCATGTCCGCGGAGATCGCAAGGACGGCCCCCGGCTCGCCAAGCCGCCGCAGGATGCGGCGCGCCTCGGTGTTGAACGTCTTGTCGTCAGGCAATGTCGCCTCGGAGGCTTGGTGAATGGTCGCTTGCATCGGTGATGTATTCCCTTCGCTCATGCGCAGTGAGGATGGCACATACCGTGCCGGGCCGACGCAACGGACAAGCGCCTCGTCGATCAGGGGATCGTCGCGCAGCTGTTCCCAGCGGGAGATCTGCCGCGAGACGGTCGAGGGGTGGCAGCTGACGATCCGCGCCAGGGCGCGCACCGATATCCCGAGTTCCGTATGCGCCATGTAGGCCAGCATGGAGGGAGGCACCCAGGCTGGCCAATGGCGCATCCAGCGACCGAATCCTTCGATTTCCCCAAAATCAAGGCTGATGAACGCCATTGATCATCCTCACGTTATCCACAGGTTTTCCACAACCTAAACTTGCGTGGTTACGCATTCGTTAATTTTTACGTATCAGCAACAGTCGTTTCCAAATTCTAAACAATTCTGAAACCTGCGCGCGCTGCTTCATCGATTCACGCAACGGGCGCAGCGCCGTTTTAGGTTAGAGCTCTTTCGCAACTCAACCCAAAGGTGACTTCGAATGTCCGATATACTGTCTCGTCTCGAAAGACTGCATCGCCCGCAACTGCTCGTGGAAGCCGCGCGCAGCGGCCTTTGCCACTATGTAAGGGAAACACATCTCGGGCGCGCGCTCGGTCGGGCCCTGCGCACGAGCGCCATCGCACCTGCGCCAGCGCTTGCCGAGCTTCTGGACATCGAGGATGAGCTCGACCGCCAACGGCGCGCGCGCGAAGCGGCCTACAGCTACCTGCGCCATGTCGAAGTTCTCATCGCGCTCATGGCCGAGGCGAGGGTCCTTTCACCGACCGGCACGCAAACACCGGCCGAATGAACCGGCCGAAAAGCGGCGCTGCCCGGAAACGGAAAAAGGGAGCGGGCCAGATGACCCGCTCCCTTTCGAAGTCTGTCTACGCCGCCTTCAAAGGAAGGCGTCCGGCATCGAGGCCTTCTTCTCGGCCACGTAGGATTCGAGCGCCTCGTTGATTTCCGGCGCGAGCATCGGTTGCTGATACTGGCCGATGAGTTTCTCGACACGGGCCGTCGCAAGCTGGCGCGTGTCATGGCCCCCGGCCTCTTCCCAGGTTTCGAAGGGCTTGTAGTCAAGAAGGTCGGTTTTCCAGAACGCCGTCTTGAAGTTTGCCTGCGTATGCGCGCATCCGAGGTAATGCCCGCCGGGGCCGACCTCGCGGATCGCGTCCATGGCCTGCGCATCGGTGCTCATGTCCACGCCCTTGGCAAGCCCGTGAAGAACGCCGAGCTGATCGGCATCCATGACGAATTTCTCGAAATCCGCCACCAGTCCGCCTTCGAGCCAGCCGCAGGAATGGAGCATGAAGTTCACACCCGACAAAAGGCCCATGTTGAGCGAAGTTGCCGTTTCATAGGCCGCCTGCGCGTCGGGAAGTTTCGATCCGCAGAACGACCCGGC
>JAWLEL010000382.1:0-2830 GCA_041686165.1 Lentibacter sp. | reverse complement strand
GACGGCCCAGGGCGGCACGCTCCACCAGGCCATGGCCTGCGGTGCCTTCGCCGAGAAGGTCGTCGTGGACCGCTCGCAGATCGTCAAGATCGACGGCGAAATGCCGATGGACGCGGCGGCCCTCATCTCCTGCGGGGTCATCACCGGTGTCGGTGCCGTGGTCAACTCGGCCGGCCTGCGCGCCGGGCAGGATGTCGTCGTGATCGGCGCGGGCGGTGTCGGCCTCAACGCGATCCAGGGCGCGCGCATCGCGGGGGCGCGGCGCATCGTGGCCGTGGACATGAGCGCCGAAAAGCTCGAAGACGCCAAGGCCTTCGGCGCGACGGATGGCGTTCTGGCCACGCAGAAAAGCCCCTGGCGCGCGGCAAAGGCCGCCATGGGCCGCGGAGCCGATGCCGTGCTTGTCACGGTCGGCGTGCCCCAGGCCTACGACGACGCGCCACGCTATATCGGCTATGGCGGCAAGGTCATCATGGTGGGCATGCCCCCCTCGGGCAAACCCTCCCAATACGAGCCGGTCAATTTCGCCGCCGTGGGCCAGTCGCTTATCGGCTCGAAGATGGGCGATACGGTGATCCAGCGCGACATCCCCTGGATGGTCGATCTCTACAAGCAGGGCCGCCTCAAGCTCGATGAGCTCATCTCGAACCGCTGGTCGCTCGAACAGATCAACGAGGCCATCGAAGACACCAAGTCGGGCAATGCCCGTCGCAACGTCATCATTTTCTGAGGAACCCCATGCATCTCAAGGACCTCGACATCATCGTGACAGCGCCCCCGGCCCCCGGCTGGGGCGGGCGCTATTGGATCCTCGTCAAAGTCACGACCGACACAGGCATCACCGGATGGGGCGAATGCTACGCCAGCTCCGTCGGCCCCGAAGCCATGCGCGCGGTCATCGAGGATGTCTTCACCCGCCACATGGAAGGCGAGAACCCCGAGAATATCGAGCTGATGTTCCGCCGCGCCTATTCGGCGGGGTTCACGCAACGCCCTGACCTCACGGTCATGGGTGCGTTTTCCGGGCTTGAAATCGCCTGCTGGGACATTCTCGGCAAGGCCCGCGAGCGGCCTGTCTATGCGCTCCTCGGCGGGCGGATGAACGATCGCATCCGCGCCTATACCTACATCTACCCGCTCGAGCATCACGACATGGACACGTTCTGGACCGATGCAGACGCCGCGGGCGAGGCGGCCGCCGATTATGTCGCGCAGGGCTACACCGCCCTGAAGTTTGACCCGGCAGGCCCCTACACGATGCGCGGCGGTCACATGCCCGCCATGTCGGACATCTCCACATCGGTGGCCTTCTGCGCGGCGATCCGCGAGGCCGTCGGCGACAAGGCCGATCTGCTCTTCGGCACGCATGGCCAGTTCAACACCGCTGGTGCGATCCGCCTCGGCCAGGCGCTCGAGCCCTATTCGCCGCTCTGGTATGAAGAGCCCACACCCCCCGACAACATCGAGGACATGGCCCGCGTTGCACGGCAGGTGCGCGTCCCCGTCGCGACCGGCGAGCGCATGACCACCAAGGCCGAGTTCGGGGCGGTCATGCGCGCGGGCGCAGCCGAGATCCTCCAGCCGGCCCTCGGGCGCGCGGGCGGCATCTGGGAAATGAAGAAGGTCTCCGCCATGGCCGAGAGCTTCAACGTGCAGATGGCCCCGCATCTCTATGCCGGCCCTGTCGAATGGGCGGCGAACCTGCATCTCGCCACCTCGATCCCCAACCTGCTTCTCGCCGAAACCATCGAGACGGATTTCCACGATTCGCTTATCAACGGGGCCATTCGGGTCGAGAATGGCTTCGTGCGGCTCTCGGACGCACCCGGCCTCGGGATCGAAGTCGACGAGGCGCTGGCCCGCGCCCACCCCTACCGCGGCGAGGCGCTTCACCTGGAAATGCGCGAAGAGCCCTGCGACTACCAGAACGGCAACAACTTCCAGGGCGGGGCGCCAGCAAGCTCTCGCTAAAGTGTTTCGAGAAACCCTGCCACGCAGCTTTTCTCGAAACACTCTGAGACCTCTTGGTGCCATTTTGCCGCCTCCGCCCTGCCCGGCGCTTTTTCTTGCATTTTGACCGATCTGCTGTCATACGGGATGCGCTTACGATCTTCTACTCGACCCTGTTTTCCGATCCACCGGCCTACAGCTCTCGACGACGATAGAGACTACGCCGGAGCTGTCGCAGGTCCGCGGACAGCAATAAAACGAAGGAAAACAGTACTATGGCTACTGGCACAGTAAAATGGTTCAACTCCACCAAGGGCTACGGCTTCATCGCACCCGATGGTGGCTCCAAGGACGTCTTCGTCCACATTTCGGCCGTTGAGCGCGCCGGGCTCACAGGCCTCGCCGACGATCAGAAAGTCAGCTTCGAAATCGAAGCAGGCCGCGACGGACGCGAATCCGCCTCGAACATCGAACTGCTCTAAGCCGTTTCGAATAAAGGAAAAAGGCGCGCCCTCGGGTGCGCCTTTTTTCGTTTGCGGCCCCTGTCGGCCCCTCATGTGTTCCGCGTGTCAGGTTTTCCGCGAAGCGCCTTGGCTGTCGGGTCCGGCTTCAGAGGATTTGGGGTCTTCGTCTTCAGGGGCGGGCAATGCCAACGTCTCGTCGGGCATCTGGTCAGGCAGCTCCAGCGCGATCCTTCCGTTTTCGGGATCGAAGCTCAGGGTCGGCTTTTCTTCAAGCTCCCCCAGCACCGCGTTGATCTCTTCCAGCGCGCGCATCACTGTCTGCCGCTGGCTCTCTTGCGCGGCAGGCCCCCTGCCGCTGATCTTCCTTAGAAATTCGAACATGTCATTCTCCGGTTCCTGGCGTCTTTGCCTCGCCT
>JAWLEL010000036.1:0-12373 GCA_041686165.1 Lentibacter sp. | reverse complement strand
GGAGATGTCATCGGCGAACTCGTGAGCAAGTGCAGCGCAGGCGGCTTCAACCTCTTGCCCGTCAGCGCCGCGGATCACCACGTTTGCGCCGTAGGCCCCGTTCTGCTGGAAGGGGTAACACCCGACGGAGAGCGCTGGGTAACGTTTGGCCAGTGTCGCGAGCGGACCGGCGATGTCGCCCTCGCCGCGATCGATCCTCAGGCTCTGGCTCAGAAGCGGTGCGCCGCCCGTGAGCGTGGGCAGGACAGAGGCGACCATGGCCTGAAAAACGGAAGGCACGCCGGCCATGACGTGGACATTTCCCAGCGTGAAGCCCGGGGCCGTGGAAACAGGATTGTCGATCAGGTCTGCGCCGTCGGGGATGCGTGCCATGCGCAGGCGCGCCGCGTTGAGATCCTGCCCGGAGCGTTCATAATGCGCCGACAGCAGCGCGCGGGCATCTTCGCGCACATCGATGGAGACGCCGAAGGCCGCGGCGATGCTGTCGGCGGTGATGTCATCATGAGTCGGCCCGATGCCACCGGAGGTGAATACGTAGTCATGCGACGCGCGCAGGGTGTTCACGGCATTGGTGATCCTTTGCGTCTCGTCAGAGACAACGCGAACTTCCTGCAGATCGATCCCGGCCTTGGTCAGCTCACGGGCAAGAAAGTGCATGTTGGAATCCCGTGTGCGGCCAGAGAGAATTTCATCCCCGATGACGAGCATGGCGGCGGTAGGGTTTGGCATTGGTGCTCCTTGCAGGCTGACTGGCATCGGTATAGGCCTTTGCAGATGCGCTTTCAAACCCCTCTTGTGCCTGCGATGCTGTTGCGACGCTATAAGCGTTTCCTGGCCGACATCCGGCTTGAAGACGGGCTTGAAACAGTGGCACATTGCGCCAATCCCGGCTCGATGATGGGGTTGGCGGAAGCGGGTCAGCGCATCTGGGTCGAGCCCAATGATGATCCCAAGAAGAAGCTCAAGTATGGCTGGCGGCTGGTCGAACATCCCGGAGGGCATTTCACTGGCGTGGATACGGGGCGCGCCAATGCCGTGCTTCGCGAAGCGCTTGAAGCCGGTGCTGTGCCCGAGCTGTCAAACCAAGGCTTTCGGGCGGAGGTAAAATACGGCTCGGGCAGCCGCGTGGATTTCCTGCTCGAACGCGCACTTCGTCCGGATCTCTACGTCGAGGTGAAATCCGTCACCCTGATGCGGCGGGGTGGGCTGGCGGAGTTTCCCGACAGCGTGACAGCCCGCGGGCTGAAGCATCTTCAGGAGCTTTCTGACATGGTGCAGAACGGGCATGAGGCGGTGCTCTTCTTTCTCGTGCAACGCACGGATGCAGACTGCGTCAGCGTCGCGTCGGACATTGACGCGGCCTATGCCGAGGGCATGCGCCGTGCGCGAGAAGCCGGGGTGAATGTACTGGCTTATGATTGCCGGATCGGGCCTGAGGCGATCAGCATCGGAAAGATTTTGCCGGTGCGCCTGTGAGGCCGCAGCGGCTTTGCTGACCGGGCGATCATACGGCGTGCAGCAAGGGGTGGCACAAAACTCAAAGTCGGCCTAAATAGAGCGCAGAGCGGAGCAAAGAGGCCAGACGTGGACGAAAAGCATAACGGACCGATAACGAAAGATGGCATTCGCATTCATTCGGAGGCGGACTTCGCCGGAATGCACAAGGCGGGCCAGGTGGCCGCGCAGATCCTTGACGAAGTGGCTGAGCATATCTTCGTCGGCCAGACAACGGGTGCGATCGATGCGTTCATCGAACGTCGCGTGGGTGAGCTTGATGCGACATCCGCAACGATCGGTTATCGCGGCTATCAGCACGCAAGCTGCATCTCGGCCAATCACGTCGTCTGCCATGGCATTCCCGGCGACAAGAAGCTCAAGGATGGTGACATTCTCAATATTGACGTGACGGTGATCATAGATGGCTGGTTCGGTGATACCAGCCGGATGTACGCGGCTGGAAAGCTGCCACGCAAGGCCGAACGGCTGATCGAGGTAACGCATGATGCGCTGTTCAAGGGGATCGAAGCGGTGAAGCCGGGCAACACCTTCGGTGATATCGGCCATGCAATCCAAAGCTTCGTCGAAGCGCAGCGCATGAGCGTCGTGCGGGATTTCTGCGGTCACGGGTTGGGCCGCGTGTTCCACGCACCGCCGAATGTGTTGCATTACGGTCGTCCCGGAACGGGGCCGACTCTGGAAGAAGGCATGTTCTTTACCATCGAGCCGATGGTGAATCTCGGACGGCCTGAGACAAAAGTTCTTTCGGACGATTGGACGGCTGTGACCAGGGATAAGTCGCTTAGCGCGCAGTTTGAGCACTCGATTGGCGTCACTGCGGATGGTTTCGATATTTTCACGCTGTCGCCTGGCGGCAAGTTTCATCCGACCTATGAATGACCCTTCCGCTCCCTGAGCTGCCAGCTCGGGCTGCGAGAAATTGTCGAGGCGGGAGAGATGAACTATCCAGATCGAAGGAAGCTTATTGTCGTTTCGCCGAAGCGGCGCGCGTTGGTGATCTGCCAGCCTGCAGGTGGCGTCACAGGAACGCTTTCTTCCCAGACAATCAGCGCATCATCCGCGATCCAGCCCTGTGCAAGCGCCGAGGCAAGGGCCTTTTCGCCGAGCGTTTTGCCATAGGGCGGGTCGAGGAAAACGAGGTCGCAGGCGGCAGGCGCGGGGGGCAGGCGGGTTGCGTCGCCTGTGAACATGGTGGCATCGCCCTCGCGCCCCGCCTTGGCAAGGTTCTCTCGGATCAGGGCAAGGGCTTTGCGTCCGTTGTCCACATAGTGCACGTGGACCGCACCGCGCGAGAGTGCTTCGAGACCGAGCGCGCCTGTGCCGGCGAAGAGATCGAGCACCCGCGCGCCTGCGGGCAGCCCGTAGCTCATCAGGATATTGAAAAGGCTCTCTCGAACGCGGTCGGATGTCGGGCGCAGATGCCCGCGTACGTCTCCCTTGCCCAGAGATGCCAGGGCAAGGCCGCGATGTTTGCCCGAGATGATTCTCACGCCTTCATCAGCGCTTTCATGTCGGTTGCGGGGTCGGCGATCACCTCCGGCGAAGGCGACTTGCCAGCTTCGATCAGGCGTTTGCCGATCATGTAAGCGCGGGGATCGTTGGCCGCATCGACGGCGAGGAGCTCCTCGCCCTTGTAATACCAAAAGCTCTTCGCGCCATCCTTGTCGCCTTGGCGCGTAACGATATGGTCATAGCCAGTGTTGAGACCAGCGATTTGAAGTTTCACATCATACTGGTCCGACCAGAACCAGGGCTTGGCAACATACTCCTTGTTCGCGCCAAGCATGTTCTGCGCGACGATCTCGGCCTGGTCGATGGCATTGGGTACGCTTTCGAGGCGGATGCGCGTGCCGCGATAAGGGAAGGAGGCGCAATCGCCTGCGGCCCAGATGTTCGGGTCCGATGTGCGGCCCTGCGCATCGGTGGCGATCCCGTTCTCCAGGCTGAGCCCGCCAGCTTCTGCCAGCGTGGTGCAGGGAGCAATGCCGGCGCCAACGATGACGAAGTCAATATCGAGTTTCCTTCCGTCGGACAGCTCAGCGCCGTTGACGCGTGTTTCGCCTGTAAGGGTTTTGAGGCCGACGCCCTCGAGGATATTCACCCCATGCGCGGCGTGCAGTTCTCGGAAATAGCTGGAGGTTTCGGGCGAAGCGACCCGCTGGAGGATCCGCTCGGCCATTTCGACAAGCGTGACGCGAAGCCCCTTCTTTGAGGCGACAGCCGCGGCTTCGAGGCCGATATAACCGCCCCCCACGATGAGAACGTGACGCCCTTCGGCAAATTCGGGTTCCATTGCATCGACATCCATGAGGCCACGCACCACGTAGACGCCTTCAAGGCCGCCTCCGATGGACGCGGGCAGGCGCCGGGGCGTCGAGCCTGTCGTCAGTGCGAGCTGGTCATAGGCAAGAGTCTCGCCGTCGACCTTGATCGTACGCGAGCTCGGGTCGATCCCTTCGACATGTGCGCCGAGGCGCAGTGTTATGTTCTGCTCGGCATAGAAGCTCTCGGGGCGCAGGTAGAGGCGTTCCAGCTCCATTTCACCCAAAAGGTAGGCCTTAGACAGAGGCGGCCGCTGGTAGGGTGGGGCCTTTTCTTCACCTATCAAAGTGATCTGGCCTTCAAAACCATCACTGCGCAGCTTCGCCACGAGCGATGCGCCGGCCTGTCCAGCTCCGACAACCACGATATGCGACATGAATCTGATCCTTTGACTGGCCCTTCGCGTATTGGATCCTATATTGCGTAGCAAGATAAACGCAATCACGGACAGGAGACAGAAATGACGATTTCAACGGGTGATAAACTGCCGGAGATGAAACTCATGACGCTGGGTGAGGACGGGCCTGAGCCTGTTGCCCTCGGCGAGCTTCTCAAGGGGCGCAAAGTCGTCATTTTCGCGGTTCCGGGCGCCTTCACGCCGACATGCCACAGCGCACATGTGCCCAGCTTCCTGCGCCAGAAGGATGCGCTCAAGGCCAAGGGCGTGGACGAGATCATCTGTTTGGCGGTCAATGACCCATGGGTGATGAATGCTTGGGGAGAGGCGACGGGTGCCGCGGGCGACGGAATCACCATGCTCAGTGATGCTTCCGGCGCTTTCACCAAGGCGATTGGCATGGATTTTGACGCAGAACCTGTGGGCTTTGCGGGCCGTTCAAAACGCTATGCGATGTGTGCCGAGGACGGCGTTGTGAGTGTTTTGCACACCGAGGAAAACCCCGGTGAATGCGATATTTCCGGCGGTGAGGCCATGGTAGAGGCGCTTTGAATCAAGACGCTTTCAAGACGTAAGTCGCGTCTGGTTCAGTTTCAGAGGCTGTCGAACTTTCGGGCGAGCTTTGCGTCCAGCGCGCTGAGCCCGCCTGCATCATGGGTGGTGAGTTTGATTTGAACCGTGTTGTAGATGTTCGACCATTCCGGATGATGGTTCCACTTTTCGGCCCATATCGCGGCCTGGGTCATCCAGCCGAAAGCTTCGACGAAATCGTCGAACTTGAAGGTTTTACTTATCGCGTCGCGTTCCTCGTCGAGGCTCCAGCCGTTTTCCAGCAGAGGAGGGAGAAGTTGTTCCCGCGCGGTTTCGCTCATTTTTTCGATCATCAATCCGTTTCCTCTCTGGTTTCGTTTCGGAAGGGGCCGTAGCCCGTTAGTATCTCGATCTCTTCGTCCACGGCCTCGCGCTCGGCAACGAGATAGCGTGCGACCGCATCGGAGAAGCCCTGGTCGGCCATCCAGTGCAGCGAATGGCAGGGTGCGGGCAGATAGCCACGCGCAAGCTTGTGCTCGCCTTGGGCGCCCGCTTCGACGCGCGGTAAACCGAGGTCTATCGCCGCTTCGATGGCCTGATAATAGCACAGTTCGAAATGCAGGTAGGGGTGGTGCTCTATACAGCCCCAATAGCGGCCGAAAAGCGCCTCCTCCCCGATGAAATTGAGCGCTCCCGCAACGGGCTGACCTTCACACTCGGCCAAAACGAGCACGATATCTTCCCGCATCGTCTCGTGAAGGATATCGAAGAAGGGCCGCGTGAGATAGGGCGTTCCCCATTTGCGCAGGCCTGTGTTCTGGTAGAATTTCCAGAAGGTATCCCAATGCTCGGGTTCGATCTGGTTTCCGGTCAGTCGTCGGATCGTGCCACCAAAGGCCTGTGCCGTCCGGCGCTCCTTTCGGATCGTCTTGCGCTTGCGCGATGTGAGCGAGGCGAGAAAATCGTCAAAACTGGTAAATCCCTGGTTTTCCCAGTGAAACTGCTGCGTTGTGCGACGAAGGAGGCCCATGGCTTCACCCGCGATGGCCTCGGCTTCTGTGCAGAATGTAACGTGAAGCGAACTGACCTCGTGTTGAGCGGCCATCTGGACGGCGCCTTGGACAAGGGCAGGCAAGGCTCGTGCTTCGCAGCCTTGGCGCAGAAGAAAGCGGCGGCCCGTCGCCGGTGTGAAGGGTACCGCGATCTGGAACTTGGGGTAATAGCGACCGCCAGCCTGCTCATAGGCATGGGCCCAGTTGAAGTCGAATATATACTCGCCCTGGCTGTGAGTCTTTGCATAGAGCGGGGCGCAACCGATGATCTGGCCGTGCTCCTGGACCGTCATGTAGAGAGGCTGCCAGCCAGTTCCGTGTCCGACCGAGCCGCTGTCTTCCAGGGCGGTCAGGAAGCGGTATGTCGTGAAAGGATCGGCTGGTCTTGGCCCCTCGGCCATGGCGCAGGCGTCCCAGTCGGAACGAGAAATCTCGCGCAGGCTCTGGTGCAGCCTGACTTCTATCGGCGGGGCATCATCCATCCGCTTCACATATAGTCGCGGGGAAGGGGTTCAAGCGGGGTATGCGGATTGTCGGGAAGGTAGCCTTCGAAAGTAATGTTGTCAGCAGTCCTGCGGGCAGTTTCTTCGGCCCGAACGGATTTGACCGTCCAGCACAAGACAGGCGCGCCATCGGCCTTGAGCTGTCTGAGGGCGGGACTATCCAGATCGTTCACGTCATGGCTTATGAAACAGGCATCGCAACGCTCGAAGTCTGGTATCTCCATTAGCTCGCGCCGCCGCATGGCGGGGATGGTGGGCCAGTCCTGCTCCGTGAAAGCGCAGCTGACGATCCCACGGGGCCGCCGCGGTGCAATCGCCGCCAAGGCAGCGACGCTATGAGGGTTGAACGACATGAGAGCAGCGGGGCCTTCATAGCCTTCGAGGACAGCGGCTGTTGCCGCTTCGAGCTTGCCCACGTCGGGGCCGAGCGCGCCGTCCTGATCCTTGAGCTCGATGAGTAGCGGAACCCGCCCCGCCACGAACGCGAGGATCTCGCGCAGCGTGGGGACATGCGCCGCGCTGCCCTTGAGCTTCAGACAGGAGAGCTCGGCGGCACTGCGTTGCGCGATCGCGCCTATCTCATCGGTGAGGCGCGACAGGGAGTAGTCGTGGAAAACCATCGCCTGGCCGTCTTTCGACAATTGCAGGTCAAGCTCGATACCGTAGCCATGCGCGATGGCGGCTTCGAAGGCCGGAAGGCTATTTTCCGGGCAGCCTGAGACTTGCCCGTGAAGACCGCGATGGGCGAACGGTGTCGAGAGAAATGCTGCCGGAAGCGAAGTCATCTGATTTCGAAGATACCCTCGATCTCGACGGCGACACCGAGCGGCAGGGAAGGCGCGGAAACGGCTGAGCGCGCATGGCGGCCAATGTCGCCGAGCGCTTCGACCATGAAATCGGATGCGCCATTGATGACCTTGGGCTGCTCGGTATAGTCGGCTGTCGAATTGACGAAGCCGACGAGCTTGACGACCCGCTGAAGGCGGTCAAGATCACCGTCGCAGGCGGCCTTGAGCTGGGCCAGCAGGCTGAGCGCACAGGTGCGAGCGGCGGCAGCGCCTTCCTCTGTGGTCATCGTGTCACCAAGCTTGCCAGTGACCAGGCCGCTTGCGTCGCTCGATATCTGCCCGGAAACATACACGGTGTTTCCGGTGATGACGAAAGGGACATAGTTAGCCGCAGGGGCCGGTGCATCGGGCAGGATGATGCCTTTCTCGGCAAGTCGGGCTTCAAGTTCTGAGCTCATCGGGGGCCTCCTCATGGCAGTATTCGAGTGTGAATTTCCCTCGACGCTACCCGCATTTCTCCGGCGCGGAAACGGCAAAATGCAACTTTGTCATTCGCGGAACGCCTGCTCGAAGTAATCCCAGAAAGGCTTGACGAGATAGTCGATGGGGCTGCGCTCGGCGGTGAGGATATAGGCTTCAGCCGGCATCCCCGGGATCAGCGCGACGCCAATGGGGAGCTTGGCCAACTCACCTTCGCCGAGAGCGATTTCAGCCAGGTAGTAGGCGGTGCCCGTGCGTTCGTCCTCGAAACTGTCGGCGGAGACGCGCATCACCGTTCCGAAAAGCTCCGGCGTACGGCGTTGGTCGAGCGCGGAGAACCTCAAGTTGACCTTTTGGCTGGCATAGACCTTGTCGATATGGATCGGCGGGACACGCGCGGCGATCACGAGGGGCCTGTCCTGCGGAACGATGTAGAGAATCGGATCGGCAGCCTTGATGACAGAGCGGGGTGTGTTGACTGCCAGATCATATACGACGCCTGATGCCGGGGCGTTGATTGTCAGGCGCGAGAGGCGCTGGCTCAGGGTTTGCCGCCGCTCCCGAAGCTCTAGCTCCTGAACGCGGATGTCGCGCAGCCGCGTGATGGCTTCCTCGCGCAGCCTGCTGGTCAGCTTGAGGCTCTCGATCTCGATTTCGGTTATGCGCCCTTCGGCCTGTGCCTTCGAGGCCGTGAGCTCGCCGATCTGCCCCTCCAGGCGCGCGGCTTCGCGCCGCAGGGACAGAACCCTGGAAGCCTGAGCCAGGCCGCGGTCGAGCAGGCTTTGTTGAGCGTTCAGTTCTTCCGTGATCAGCGCGATTTGCGATTGCAGTGCTTCTGTCTGAGAGGTGATGCCGAGGATTTGATCATTGATTTGCTGGCTTTGTTTTTCGAGTTGGTCGCGCTCGCGTGTGACACTTTCGAGCCGGGCTTCGAAAAGTCGCGTCTGACCTTCGATTAGGTCGGCAACCGCGGGATTGGTTTCTCCGATTTCCTTGAGCTCCGCGTTGAACTTCGGCGCATCAGCGATATCGCGTTCGGCCTCGAGGCGTGCACGGCGCGCCATGACTTCGAAGAGCTGGCTTTCCACGATGGCCAGCTCCGAGGCGAGGTTGGTCGCATCAAGGCGGATGACAGGTGCCCCTGCCTTCACGGAATCGCCCTCTTCGACGAGTATCTCCGAAACCACGCCGCCGTCGGGGTGTTGAACGATTTGCCTGTTCTGCTCGACCTCCACGCGTCCCGGCGCGACGATCGCTCCGGCGAGTGACGAGAAGAAGGCCCAGCCCCCAAAACCACCGACAAGCACAATCAGTGCAGCAAGCCCGACGAGAACGGGCATCCGGGCAGGCCAATTCCTGCGATGCTCGCGTTGTGCCGCGAGGCGAGATGCATCGCCCTCCCGAGAGGGCAGGGTCTGCTTTCTGAGGGCGACCGCGCGGGAGGATGCTTCGCTCGTCATCAGCTCTCTCCGCTTTCGCCTGGTCGGGGCTTACCGGGCGCGTTGAGTTCCGCATAGTTCTTGGTAACGCGCTGGAGCACCTCATCCTTCGGGCCGAAGGCGACGGCGCGGCCATTCTCGAGCATCAGCAGCAGGTCGCATTCCTGGATCGCGGCCGGTCGATGAGCCATGATGAGGACCGATTTCCCTTCCGATTTTAAGACCTTGATCGCGCGGTTGAGCGCCATGCTCCCGTCATTGTCCAGATTCGAATTGGGCTCATCCAGAATCAGCAGAACCGGATCGCCATACATCGCGCGGGCGAGGCCGATCCGCTGTATCTGGCCACCGGACAAGCGCCCGCCATTGGCCGAGACGCGCGTATCGTAGCCGTTGGGCAGCTTTACGATCATGTCATGAGCATCGGCGCGCTTAGCAGCTTTGACGACGGCGTCGCCGTCGGGTATCTCGGAGAGCTTCGCAATGTTCTCGGATATCGTCCCGTCGAAGAGCTCGACCCTCTGCGGCAGATATCCGATCAAGCTGCCCAGCACATCGGGGTCGTATTGATCGAGTGCGGCACCATCGAGCCGGATCTTGCCGCCCGCAGGGCGCCAGGCTCCCGTGAGCGCGCGTGCCAGTGTGGATTTCCCCGCGCCTGAGCTGCCGATGACACCGGCAGCTTGACCCGGTTTGACCGTGAAGCTGACCATCTTGATCGAGGCCTGCGCCTCGCCCGGGGGGACGACGGTGAGCTGCTGCACATCGAGCAGGGCTTGTGGACGGGGCAGCGGCGTGCGCTCCGCTTCGACGGGAACCTCGCTGAGTAGCTGGGCAAGCACTTCCTGCCCCTTGGCTGCGCGCTCGAAGAGTGGCCATTGCCCGATGACAATCTCGATGGGGGCAAGGGCGCGGCCCATTAAGATCGATCCGGCGATCATTGCGCCCGGGGTCAGTTCGTTTTGCAGCACGAGATAGGCTCCGAGCCCGAGCATGGCCGATTGAAGCAGGAGACGAAATGCCTTGCCGAAGGCCGTGAATGTTCCGCCAAGGTCGGCCGCGCGCATTTGTTGGCGGAGCGCTGCGTTGCGGGAGACCTGCCAACGCGAGAAAGCGGCCCCGCGCATTCCCATGGCCTGGAGCATCTCGGCTTCCGCGCGCATCTGCTCTGCGGCCGTGCCGGATTCGGCGGCCAGGGCATTTGCCTTGTCCAGAGGGCCACGCGTCAACAGCAGGTTGGCAAGCGAGACGATCACGAGCACCAGGCCGCCAGCAAGGGCCAGCAGGCCAAGCCAGGGGTGAAACAGGAAAATGCCGAATATGAAGAGGGGCGTGAACGGCATATCGAACAGACCCATCAACGCAGGCGAGGTCAGGAGGCGCTGCATGGCCTCCAGATCGGTGAGGGCGAAGACCGTTCTGTCGCGTACGCCGAGGGCATTCTTGCGGATCACTGCGTCGAATACGCGCTTGTCGAGGCGGGCCTGAAAGCGAGCGCCGATGCGCGCCATGATGCGACCACGTGCGTAATCGAGCAGGCCCATCATGGTGTAGAGAAAGACCACGAGCGCCGTCAATGCAATCAGCGTCGCTTCTGAGCGGCTCCCCAGCACCCGATCATAGACCTGGAGCATATAAAGCGGGCCTGTCAGCATCAGGATGTTGACGAAGGCACTGAAAATGCCCGCTGCCCAGAACAGTGCGCGGTTCTCGCGCCTTGCACTGCGCAGCTCTTCGCGGCCTTTGGACTGATCGGAGTGCTTCATGGAACCTTCATATGCCTATACTGTTATAGAAGTCTCAAAACCTGCGGGAAACCGCTGAAATGTGGTTTGGGGATGTTTCCAAACTGCCACATGTCAAAAAGAACCCGCGCAGCATCTTGGGCTTGAGGGCACGATGCACTAGATGATCGAGTCTGACTTGGAGGGAACCGTGAGCAAGAGCGTTCGGAAGTTGAGTGGTTTCTTGCTGGCGCTTGGACTGCTGGCGGGGTGTAATACGCCTCCCGTAGGTTATGACCCGAACATTCCCTTCGACCCCTTCGAAGAACGCAATCGCAGCAATCACGAAATAAACCGCACGCTTGATCGCGCGTTCGTCAGACCTGCGGGGAACGGCTATGTGGAGGTGATTCCGCGTCCCGTGCGGAAGGGGGTTTCCAATTTCTCCTCGAATCTTGCGCTGCCGGGAACTGTCGTCAACAACCTGCTTCAGGGTCGCATTGGCAAAGCCGGTCAGAACACCCTTCGATTCGCGCTCAACACCACGCTGGGCTTTGGCGGAGTGCTAGACCCATCGAGCGAGCTGAAACTGCATGAGGCCGGAACGGATTTTGGCGAGACCTTACATGTATGGGGTGTGCCGGAAGGTGCTTATGTAGAGCTTCCGGCCCTTGGCCCGTCAACAGAGCGCGATGCGGTGGGAAAGGTTGTAGACCTTTTCACCAATCCGCTGTCTTACAGGCTGCCGTCGCCTGAAAAATACTACGGCACTGGTGCCGCTATCACATCCAGCCTGGGAGATCGCGGAGAATACTCCGACACGATCGATTCGCTGCTTTATGAAAGTGCCGACAGCTATACTCAGGCCCGCCTGTTCTATCTTCAGAACAGGCGTTTCGATCTGGGCCAAGAGGTCCCAGAAACCGCCGAGATCGATCCGTTTGCACTGGATACCGAAGGATTCTGATGATGACTGTAAACATGCTCACCCGTCGCAGCACGATTGCCGGTATCTTCGCGGGTTTTTTTGCGGGAGCATCCGGCCTGCCGACGGCAGCGCTCGCATTGACCGAGAGCGAGGCGTCGCGCCTCGTTGGTGCACTGATTGGCGAGATCAACGCCGTCATCGACTCGGGCAAGAGCGAGAGCGCCATGTATCGGGATTTTGAGCGCATCTTCTCGCGTTATAGTGATACTTCCTATATTGCGGCTTACACGCTGGGCAATGACGGCCGCATGGCAAGTTCTGCGCAAAAACGGGCCTATTCGGAAGCCTTCGAGAGCTATGTGGCGCGCAAATACGGCAAGCGTTTCCGCGAGTTCATTGGTGGGCGTCTTGAGGTGACCGGCGTCAAAAAGGTCAAGAAGTGGTACGAGGTAAGCTGTGTTGCCCACCTCAGGGGTGAGGCGCCTTTCGAGGTGACATTCCTCGTGTCTGACAGGGGCGGCCAACCGCTCTTTTTTAACCTTTATATCGAAGGTATCAACATGCTGCTGACCGAGCGCACCGAGATCGGGTCGATGCTCGACAAGCGCCGCGGCGATCTCGACAAGCTTGTAGCCGATCTAAAGACGGCAGGCTGAGCATGAAATCGGACACGGCGGAAGGCGTGTGGGCG
>JAWLEL010000035.1:0-12445 GCA_041686165.1 Lentibacter sp. | reverse complement strand
CGCCGACGTCGCCCGCCACCTCGGCCTCGAACCGCGCGTCGCCTTCGTCAGCTTCTCGACATTCGGCTACCCCCGCTCCGAACGCGCCGAGAAGATGCACCTCGCGCCCACCGTCCTTGAAGCACGCGGCGCGCAGTTCGAGTTCGAAGGCGAGATGACAGTCGACGTCGCCCTCAATGCGCAGGCCCAGGCAAGCTACCCCTTCTCTCGGCTCACCGGTCCGGCCAATATCCTCGTTGTTCCCGCGCGGCACTCCGCCTCGATCTCCACCAAGCTCATGCAGGAAATGGCTGGCGCCACGGTCATCGGCCCGATCCTCGCCGGCATCGACGAAAGCATCCAGATCTGCTCGACGGTCAGCACGGTGAACGACATCGTCAACATGGCGGTCCTGGCGGCCTGCAAGGTCGGCTGAGCCATGACCCTCTACAACCTCGGCTCGATCAACCTGGATCATTTCTACGAGGTGCCCCGCCTGCCCCGGCCGGGCGAAACGCTTCTCGCCAATGCCCACAGCACCGGCCTCGGCGGCAAAGGGGCCAACATGTCCGTCGCCGCCGCACTGGCCGGTGCACCCGTGGTGCATATCGGTGCGGTCGGTCCCGACGGTGCCTGGGCGATAGAGCGTCTCAAGACATGCGGCATAGACACCCGCCATATCGCGCAGGTCGAGGCCCCCACCGCCCATGCCATCATCAATATCGACCCAACCGGCGAGAACGCCATCGTCGTCTACCCCGGTGCGAACATGAAACAGTCTCTAAACAGGCTCGAAACCGCTCTGGATGCGGCAGAAGAAGGTGACATGCTCCTGCTGCAAAATGAGACGAACTGCGCCCCGGAGGCTGCGGAACTCGCCCGCGCAAAGAGCATGAAAACCCTCTACGCCGCCGCCCCCTTCGCGCCTGAGCCGACAAGTGCGCTCCTTCCGCTGACAGATATCCTCGTGCTCAATGCCGTCGAGCTTGAACAGCTCGAAGCCGCCACGGGCCGCTCCCCCGGCACGCTCGGCCCCGAAACGGTCATCGTCACCGAAGGTGCCGAAGGCGGCCGCGCCATCACGCCCTCGGGCGAGTCGCGCTTCGCCGCCTTCCCAGCCGATGCCGTGGACACGACGGGCGCAGGCGACACGTTCACAGGCTATCTCGCAGCCGCCCTCCAGGAAGGCCAAACGCTCGAAGACGCCCTGCGCCTCGCCGCCGCCGCCTCGGCCCTCAAGGTGACGCGAAAAGGAACAGCCGATGCCATCCCCTCGCGCGCCGAAACGAACGCCTTCATGAACGCGGCAAGCTGAGCCTTTCTTCTTGCCTTAAATATCCCGGGGAGCGCGAGGGGCAGCGCCCCTCGCATTTGTCGGATTTGCGAAGCAAATTCGAAATCACCCCGCAAAAGGCGCGGACTCTCCCCAAAGCGCCTTCACGCGCTGATCCCGCTTGCAAGCCGTTCGATAAAACTCGTAGGCCTTCGCCCGGGTCTTCGGCCCAGCCCTGGTGAGGACAAGCTTCTGGCTCTTGTAATAATCCTGGTGATACTCCTCCGCGCGATAAAAGGCATCGAGCGGCAGGATCTTCGTCACGATCTTCCGGCCCAGCGCCTCACTCGCCTCCCGCACAGCCTTCTCAGCCGCCGCTTTCTGCCCCGAACCATCATGGAAAATCGCCGTAGCATAGCTCTGCCCACGGTCGCAGAATTGCCCGCCCGCATCGGTCGGATCAATCGACCGCATGAACATGTGCAGGATCTCGTCGCGGCTCACACGCGCTGCATCGAAAGTGATCTTGACCACCTCGTAATGCCCCGTGCCGCCCCCTACCACTTCCTTGTAAGTCGGGTTGGCCACGTCTCCACCAGCATATCCCGACACCGCCGAAATCACTCCCGGCACCTTCTCGAAATCCGCTTCGACACACCAGAAACACCCGCCGGCGACGACAAGCTCCTCATTGGGTCCGGCCTGCGCCTTCCCACCACTCAGCGCGAATCCCACGGCAATCAGCACCGTCAGGATCAGCAGCTTGAAATCATTCATCTTACCCGACATGAGACAGTCTCCTCTTCTCTCAGGATCACCCTAGCGCCACTGGACGGGCCTGTAGACACCTCTCACAAAGAGGTTACATATCGTGACAGCGCGAGAAGGAATTTCCCGAATGACAGAACCAGTGAAGATCGCCATGTGGTCAGGCCCGCGGAACCTCTCCACGGCGATGATGTACAGCTTCGGCGCGCGGCCCGATTTCAATGTCGTGGACGAACCTTTCTACGCGGCCTATCTCGCCGCGACAGGCCTCGATCATCCCATGCGCGCGGCGGTGCTCGCCTCCCAGTCACAGGACGCTACTGAAGTGGCGCGCAGCCTTGTCGCTCCACGCGGCAAACATCACTACCAGAAACACATGTGCCAGCACATGATCGAAGGTATCCCCCGCGACTGGATGAGTTCGGTGACCAACGTCTTCCTGATCCGCCATCCCGCCCGCGTGATCGCCAGCTTCGGGGCGAAATACGCGGGCTTCGGACTCGCAGATATCGGCTTCTCCCAGCAGATCGACCTCATCGAGGAGCGCCGCGCCGCCGGGGAAGAGCCCATCATCCTCGACAGCGCCGACATCCGCGAAGCCCCCGAAGCCATGCTCCGCGCGCTCTGCGCGGCCCTCGGCCTGCCCTTCGATCCAGCCATGCTCTCCTGGCCCTCGGGCGGTCACCCCGCCGATGGTGCCTGGGCCCCGCACTGGTATGGCGCGGTGCATCGCTCGACAGGTTTCGCCGGCCCCGAAGGCGTGCTCCCGAAACTCGAAGACGCGCGCCAGAGCCGCCTGCTGGATGAAGCCATGCCGATCTATGAGCGCCTCACTGCGCTCAAGCTGACACCCTGACCCTTTTTCTTGCCGAAAATATCCTCCCCGAAGGGCCCGCTTGCCAAGGGCTTCCCCGCAGGATCATCGCGCGCGGCGAGGGGGCGCGTCAGAGCAACTGCGCCAGCTTCATGGCAACGCCCATATCGCCCGAAACCTTCAGCTTCCCTGTCATCACCCCGGTCATCGGGTTGAGCTTGCCGGACAGGAGCTTTTCCAGGTTCGGGCGGCTCATCCGAATGGTGCAATCGGTCTCTCGGTCGCGCGTATCCGCCTGCCCACCCTCGATGATGATCACACCCTCATCGCCGCAGTCGAACTTGAGCGAGCCGTCAAAGCTCCGGCCTTCCAGCCCCTTCGACAATCCCGCCGCGATCTCTTCCATTCATCGTCCCCCGCGCCATGTTGCGCCGTCCTTATGCCAGCCCCGCGCGCGCGATGCGCGGCTGACTTTGCGGCAGGCACCGTGCGGCTCGTTAATTAATTTCGTATTAACCACGATCGCACAAAATCGGTGCACAGGGGGTGCACGGGGGGTGCACGCATGTCACCCCCCTCTTTTTTGCGGCCCTCAAAGGTTAACGCAGCAAAACGCAGCCCTCACCAAAAGCAAACGGGCATGTGCTATCCTGCACATACCCGCTTGAAATACTTGGAGTTTTTTGCCCCGAAACCCTTACTTCAGCCGCCGATCCCGCGCCGCCAGCAACTTGAGCCGAAGCGCGTTGAGTTGAATGAAACCCTTGGCATCCTGCTGATCATACGCCCCTGCATCATCCTCGAAGGTCACGTGCTCCTCTGAGTAGAGCGAGTGCTCGGACCAGCGGGCAACGCATGTGGCGCTGCCTTTATAGAGCTTGAGCCGCACCGTGCCGGTGACATGCTCCTGGCTGCGGTCGATCGCCGCTTGCAACATCTCGCGCTCCGGCGAGAACCAGAAGCCGTTGTAGATGAGCTCCGCATAGCGCGGCATCAGGCTGTCTTTCAGGTGCCCCGCGCCCGAATCGAGCGTGATCTGCTCGATACCGCGATGCGCTTCGAGAAGCACGGTGCCGCCCGGCGTCTCATAGATACCGCGGCTCTTCATGCCGACAAAGCGGTTCTCGACGAAATCGAGCCGCCCGATACCATGCTTGCCGCCCAGTTCATTGAGCTTTGTCAGTATGTTGGCCGGGCTGAGCGCCTCGCCGTCGATGCTCACCGCATCACCCTTTTCAAAGCCGATCTCTATGAACTCGGGCGAGTCGGGCGCGTCTTCGGGGCTGACCGTGCGCTGATAGACATAGTCCGGCGCAGCCTCGGCCGGGTCTTCCAGGACCTTGCCTTCGCTCGACGTGTGCAGCAGGTTCGCGTCCACCGAGAAGGGCGCCTCGCCGCGCTTGTCCTTGGCGATCTGGATCTGGTGCTGCTCGGCGAATTCGATGAGCTTCGTGCGGCTCGTCAGATCCCACTCACGCCAAGGTGCGATCACCCGAATGTCGGGATTGAGCGCATAGGCGGCAAGCTCGAAACGCACCTGATCGTTTCCCTTGCCCGTCGCACCATGAGCGATCGCATCCGCGCCCGTCTCTTCCGCGATCTCCACGAGGCGCTTGGAAATAAGGGGCCGCGCGATGGATGTTCCCAGTAGGTAGAGCCCTTCATAGACGGCGTTCGCGCGGAACATCGGGAAGACGAAATCACGCACGAACTCCTCTCGCACATCCTCGATATAGATGTCTTTCACACCCATCATCTCGGCCTTCTTGCGCGCTGGCTCCAGCTCTTCACCCTGGCCCAGATCGGCGGTGAAGGTGACGACTTCACAGCCATACTCGGTTTGCAGCCACTTGAGGATGATCGACGTATCCAGACCACCCGAATAGGCAAGCACGACTTTCTTGGGCGCAGACATCTTGAATTCCTTCTTATCTCGTTTCGCTGCGAGGTAGCCCGTTTTGCACCGCGCTGCAAGGCAAAGCCCTTGCCAACAAGGGGCGTGTGCCCGATGAATGCCGAATGGACAGTTTCAAAGACAAATCACGCGATATCGCAGATGCCCTGCGCGGTGTCTTCGACCCGACGCCGCTGCAGCGCAACGCCCATCTTAGCGAGGCCTACGACGCCGATATCTATCTCAAGCGAGAGGACCTGACCCCGGTCCGCTCCTACAAGATTCGCGGCGCCTACAACGCCATGAACAACGCGATTGAGGCCGCCAAGACGCCGCCTCTTTTCGTCTGTGCCAGCGCCGGAAACCACGCGCAGGGCGTCGCCTTCATGTGCAAGCATTTCGGCGTGAAGGGGCGCATTTTCATGCCGGTAACCACGCCGAGCCAGAAGATCCTCAAGACCAAGACCTTCGGCGGAGACCTGATCGAGATCGAGCTCATCGGCGACTATTTCGACGAGACGCTTCACGCCGCGCAAACCTATTGCGCCGAACACAAGGCCGTTTTCCTGCCGCCTTTCGATGCGCCAGATGTGATCGCGGGACAGTCTACCGTGGCCGCCGAGATCGAACAGCAACTGGGGGCCGCGCCCGAGCTGCTTGTCCTGCCCGTCGGCGGCGGCGGCCTTGCAGCCGGGGTCACCTCCTATTTCGAGGATGCCTGCCGATACTGTTTCGTCGAGCCTGCCGGCGGCGCCTGTCTTGCCGCAGCCCAGCTCGCCGGAAAGCCTGTCGCGCTGGAGGCGGTCGATACCTTCGTCGATGGTGCCGCAGTCGCCAGGATAGGGGCCGCACCCTTCGAGCGGCTCAAGAGCTACAAGCTCGAAACCCATCTTCAGATCAGCGAGGATCGACTCTGCACCACCCTCTTGGAAATGCTCAATATCGAAGGCGTCGTGCTCGAGCCCGCAGGAGCCTTGGCTGTCGATGCCCTCAAGGATCTGAAAGATGCCATAAAGGGCAAGACAGTTGTTTGCGTGACCTCCGGGGGAAACTTCGACTTCGAAAGGCTTCCCGAAGTGAAGGAGCGCGCCCAACGCTATGCTGGCCTCAAGAAGTACTTCATCCTGCGCCTTCCCCAACGCCCCGGTGCGCTCAAGGATTTCCTCGGCTTTCTCGGGCCGCATGACGACATCACGCGCTTCGAGTACCTCAAGAAATCAGCGCGCAATTTCGGGACTGTTCTGATCGGGATAGAAACGGACGACGCCACGAATTTCGCCAAGCTCCACGACAAGCTTGCCGAGGCCGGGTTCCAGGCGCGCGATATCACGAACGACGAAACGCTCGCCTCATTCCTCGTCTGAAAGCTCTGCGAGCAACTCACTTGTGCTCAGCTCGAAGGCGCTCTCGATCCATCTGCGCTCGAGGCGCTCCAATGCGGCGCCGAGCGCCTTGCCGGTGCGCGGCGCAAGGTCGTTCGCACAGACAGGAAAGCACGCCCCATCAGCCTTGGCGATAATCGCGAGGTCTGCCCCGGTCATGTCGCGCCCAAGCAAGGCGGCGCGTGCCAACCCGGCTGCTATCGCCAGCCTGTCCCCGTGACGGTAGGCCAGTTCTCCAAGCGAATGCCCGCCTTTCACGGCGCGTCTAAGCTGCGTTACAAAGCGCTGATCCTTCTTTCTGAGCTTCAGAGGCTGCGCTTCGGACGGCATCGACAGAACGGCCAGCCGCGCAACAGCATCGGGCCTGAATTGCTTTTTCTCTCCGTTCAGATAGCGCGCGAGCAGCGTCAGATCCACAGGTCCCAGAACACGTCCAAGTACGCCGTCAGCAGCCATCTTCCGGAGGACGTCCAACGGGCAATCAGCCTCCAGAATCTTCAGAATCTCCACCGTTTTGCGCTCGGCCGAGACATGACTCAGACCATAGCTCAAGCGGCGCGCCGCTTGGCAAGCTTGTGGATCAAGGCCGCCCGCTCCGAAGCCAAGCTGCGCTGCAAAACGATAAAGACGGATGATACGCAGGTAGTCCTCCCGGATGCGCGCGTCCGGCGATCCGACGAAAACCAGCCTGCGCGCATCTATGTCATCAAGCCCACCTGTCGGATCGTGCAGATCCCCCAGCGCGTCCGCATAGATCGCGTTCATCCTGAAATCGCGTCGCGCAGCATCCTCTTCCAAAGTATCCGCAAAAGCGATTACGGCGTGCCGCCCGTCAGTCTCCACATCCTTGCGAAACGTCGTGACTTCCAGCTGCTCCCCCTGACCAATGACCGTCACTGTACCATGATCGATCCCCGTTGGAATCGGCTTGAAGCCGATCTCCCGGGCGAGCTGTATTACCGTTTCAGGCCGTGCATCCGTAGCAATATCGAGATCGGTCACTGGCAGCCCGAGCAGAGCATTCCGCACGCAACCACCCACGAAGAAGCCCTTGAACCCAGCACTCTCGAGCGCGGCAAGAAGAGCTTGCGCCACCACGTTCTGCAGCCAGGGTTCTTCTATTCGTTTCACATCGAAATCCGTTCAGCCAAAGCCAATGTCATACGCGCGGTTGCCCCCCAAATGTAGTGAGGGCCGAATGGAATAGTATAATAGTATCGGTTTGCCCCACGAAACATGCGCGCCTGCACGGCGTAGCGCTCGAGATCAAGGAGATGGTCCAATGGAACGAGTATGAGCTCTTCGACTTCATTGGCGTCCAGCTGCGGCTCGAACGGCGTCTTGACGAAGCCGAGAATCGGATGCACGGCAAAGCCAGTCACGGTCCTGTGCTCGGGCAACCTTCCCAGTATCTCCACGCTTGCAGGCGGTAATCCAACCTCCTCCCGAGCCTCGCGCAAAGCAGCGGCTTCCGGTGATGCATCGTCAAACTCGATCTTGCCGCCGGGAAAAGCGATCTGGCCAGGGTGGTGGCGTAGATGTTGCGCTCTCTTCGTAAGGATCACCCTTGGTTCTCCCTCGCCCTCCAGAAGCGCAATCAGAACGGCCGCTTCGCTTGTTACCCCGTGCTCAACAGGTATGACATCAGGGTTGAGATCATAGTCCGATGAAACAGGGCCAGGCGCTTTCAACGCCCGGGAAAACTCCGAGAGGCGGCCGGTGAGCACCTAGTTGACCTCTTTGCCGACAGTCTCGGGTGCAAGTTCGTAATGCGCGTTGCAGAACTGGCAATCCGCTGTCACGACCCCCGCCTCGGTGGTCATCTTCTCGATGTCCTTCGGCCCGTAGATCGAAAGGCTCTGGCGCACCTTTTCTTCCGAGCAGGTGCACCCGAAGGTGACCATGAGCGGGTCATAGACAGCGGCCTCCTCCTCATGGAACAGCCGCCAGATCAGATCGGGGGGTGACACGAACGGGCCTATCAGCTCAAGGTGCTCGACCGTATCCAGCAGGATGTTCACGCGGGACCAGTCTTCATCCCCCCGCCGGGAATGCTCCCGCTGCTGGGCCAGATCAGACGGGTCGCCACCAGCCTCCTTGAGCGATTTTGGCAGATGCTGAACCATCACCCCAGCCGCGCGCCAGCGTGTCTCGTCGCCCGCGATGAGAGTCTCACCGTGTTCCACGATCAGCTTCGTGGCAATCTGCTCGGACGCGGCAAAATAGGCCTCGGCGGCCTCGGCAATCGAGTCACCTTCGAGAGCCGCAAGCGCCTTGTAGGGCGTAGACCCCTTGCCCTGATCTATGATCACCGCGAAATACCCCCGCCCAAGCTGTTCGAAAGGCGAAGCGTCCGTCAGGCGTGTTTCGTCGAAACTGGCGTAGGCCCTGATCATCGAAGGTTTCGCCATGTCTTCCGGCGCGAGGAAATCCGTCGCGATCATGCGCACGGGGCCATCTGTCTGCACTTGCAACGACAACTTCCATTTCGGCTCGATCATGCTTCCCAGAAGCGCCGTGACAATGACCAGCTCGGATACGAGAGATTCCACGCTGGCGGGATAGTGGTGCTGCGACAGGATGTCGTTCACCGTGCGGTCGAGGCGGACAATGCGCCCCCTGCAATCGGGCTTGCGAAGCTCGAAGGGGAGAACCTGTTCATCCCAGACGACGTTTTCAGAGTTTGCCATGCGTCCAACTCACCATTTGAATTGGCCTGCAAGTAGTCCTCCCCGGCGCAAGGTGCAAGGCGACAAGCCAGCCGAGTTAACTCGGTTTAGGTCCATACTCCCACAATATCGCAGACACATCGTCCGAGAAATCCCGCTTCCCCGCGAAGCGATCCAATGTGAAAACCAAACCGTCGAGAAAGGCAGCTCCCGACTTGGCCTTCCAGTCACGCATGTACTCTTCGAGACGCTCGTCCTCGAAAAGCTGATTTTCTTCGTTCATGCATTCAGACACACCATCTGAGCAGATCAGCAAGCGGTCTCCTTCCCCAAGCTGGAGATCGAACTCCTCATACCGCGCATCCGGGACAAGCCCGACAGGAAATCCTCCCTCACCGACGGTCTCGATACACCCGTCAGAACGCTGCACCAGAGGATGCGGATGGCCTGCTTGAGCAGCTCTGATCCGTCCCGTCTTCAGGTTTGCCACAGCATAGACCAGCGTGAGGTAGTGTTCCGTCGTCATTTCCGTGAGAACAAGGTTGTTCAGCCGCGCGATCACGTCTCCCGGATCCAGAGCTTCATGCCCCTTTTTCTTGGAATATTCGATCGCAATGTTCTGCTCTTTGGACGCCGATGACATGTATCCGGCAAGTCGCGCCGTCATCAGTGCGGAGCTGATACCATGCCCAGACACGTCAATGGCAAACAAGCCAACCTCGTCCTCGGTGATCGGAAAAAACCCGACGAGATCACCGCCTACGTGCCCACTGGATTGCAGTATCAACGAGATTTGCGCCTGTCCAAAGTCACGGTGGCGTTCACGCACGAGAGATTGCTGAAGCTGTTTCGCCTCGATCAGATCATTGTCGATCGATTTATAGAGGAGCTTGAGTTCCTCGTGAGCAGCTTCCACCAGTTTGTTCTTGCGGGTCAGCTCGCGCTCCATTTCAAGGATTCGTTCCCCCGCGAGAAGCCTGGCCCGAAGCTCCGCAGAGCTCACAGGCTTGGTCAGGAAATCATCGGCACCATTATCCAGGCCCTGAACAATCTCATCCTTTTCGCTCTTGGACGTCAGCAAGATGAAATAGCCAAACCTGTCGTTGTCGAGGCCCTTGAACTCACGGCAGAATTCAATTCCATCCATCTCGGGCATCATCCAGTCACTGATGACGAGGTCTGGGGGCGTGACCCGGCAGAATTCCAGGGCCTCACGCCCCGAAGATACCTCCTCGACGCGATAGCCCCATTTCTCAAGGTTCTTCCGCAGGATGCTTCTTTGCAGGCGACTGTCATCAACGACAAGCACGAGACGGTCTACAGCCTGAGCGAGATCTGCCTGCGATGTCGATGTTTGCATTGTCTTGACCCTGATGGAGGTATCCATATTCGGAACACCATAGGGGCAGTCCATTTCATCGTAATGAAGATTGCTTGCCCAATTTTAAAGGATTTCGTTGCTCTTTGTTAACGACTTCAGGGTAGCTAACTACAATGATGAGGGAAAAGGCATGATAGACTGGTCGAAAGCCAAGGAGCTCTGCGAAGAAGTCGGCGAAGAAGACTTCGGTGAGATCCTCGAGGTTTTCCTTGATGAAGTCGAGGAAGAGCTTGAGGCACTTGATGCAAAAAGCCCGAAAGACTTGGGAAAAAGCATGCATTTTCTGAAAGGTAGCGCCCTCAATCTCGGCTTCGAAAGCCTCGCTGAAATCTGCATTGAAAGCGAGATGCGCGCTCAGTATGGGCATCCAGAGAAGATCGACATCGCAAGCATCAAGTCTGTCTATGCGGAGTCAAAGCGCGCATTCCTGGATAGATACGGAAATTGAGATTCTTTTATTACCGGTTTTGTTCAAAAGCGGTATAGCATCGGAAAAAAGAACAATGAGTGGACAGATCGATGCAGGTTCTCAGGGTTTTGACGGTGCTGCTGGCGATATCGCTGGTTGCCGGGTGTTCAAGCAAGTTTCGCAGCTACAATGGCCCGCCGGTCACCAAGGTGATCGTCGAGAAAGATGCGCGCAAGATGTATCTGCTAAGCGGCACTCGGATTCTCAAATCCTACGACATTGGCCTCGGTTTCGCCCCGGCTGGACACAAGGCGTTCGAGGGGGATGGCCGCACGCCCGAGGGCAACTACATCATTGATCGCCGCAACCCCAACAGCGAATTCCACCTGTCGATCGGGATCAATTATCCAAACGAGGAAGACATCAAGCGCGCAAAGGCTCTTGGGAAAGACCCCGGCGGCGATATCTTCATACACGGCAGACCAATGAAATACCTCGGCGGTGGCCGTGATTGGACGGAAGGATGCATTTCCGTCACCAATCGGGAAATGGAAGATATCTACGCGATGGTGAGAAACGGGACGCCCATAAGCATCATGAAATGAAAGCCCGGCCGGAAGGTCGATCAGGACCCGAGCAGGAGGTTCCACCATATCTTGCCATTGGATTCCTGATACCACGCGAAGCCCATGTTGACTGCGCGTTTGTCGAGCAGAATGGCGCGCGTATCAGGCTGCTCCATCCACGCTCCAAGGGTCTCCAGCTCTGTTTCGTATGTTTCCGAGATGAGTTCGCCGAGCATCACGCCCGAGTACCCGGCCCTGCGGACACGGTCTATCGGAGAAGACCCGTCCGAGCCAAAATGCCAAGGGCGATTCTGCGCCGACATATCGCGAGCATGTGTCGCGGCGGCGGCGTTGAGCTGCGCGTTCAATTCCACAGGCCCCGCCCCCGCAGCCTGCCGAAGACTGTTGACCGAGTCGAGCATCCGGAACTGGATCTTGCTCGTTGCCGTTGAGGATATTCGATAGAGCTTTGGCAGCGGCTTGCCGTCAGCGCCGAGCTGTGGTGTGGTCGTGGTCGTGGCACAGCCAGAAAGCAGCATCGCTGCGACAACAAGAATACCGGTAAAGCGCATGACGCCTCCTGAGCTAATAAGATCCATTTCGCTTTAGCGATCCAATCCAGATCAATCAAATGCAGCTTGGCATAAATCGGCTCAATGACGATTGTTTGAATTGCGAGTGAGGCTTAACCGCAATATACGCGACGTCATAGTAAAATCTCGGAGACGTCCGTTGTCAAAATTTACCACTTCTCTCACCCGGCGGAGTTTCCTGGCCGGAACCTCATCTCTGATTGCAGCGCCCGCCGTGGCGCAGACTCCCTTTGGCGATGAGAGTGTTGAAGTCGAGCGCGACCTGAGCGAGGTCGTGCGCCGTAATGTATCGAGTTTCCGCTCACTGGATTGGCAGCCCTATTTCGATGACCTGAAGAATGGCGCCTGTCTTGTCGACACAACGTCGCGCGCGCTGCATTACTGGTCAGAGGACCAAACTGTCTACAAGCTGTATCCGACAAGTGTGCCGTTGACGGAAGAATTGACTCGTCGAGGGCGCACGAGGGTCGTTCGCAAGGTCGAGGGGCCAAGCTGGCGCCCCACACCTTCGATGAAAGAGCGCAACCCGGAGTGGCCCGACTTTGTCGGCCCGGGCCCCGACAACCCCTTGGGAACCCATGCGCTCTACCTGTCATGGACATATTATCGCATCCACGGCACCCATGACACGCGCAAGATCGGCCGTCAGTCTTCAAACGGCTGCATCGGCCTGTACAACGAGCACATCCAGGAACTTTTCGAGCTCACGGACGTTGG
>JAWLEL010000381.1:0-2860 GCA_041686165.1 Lentibacter sp. | reverse complement strand
CGGCCGCGCGGCGGATCGAGCACCGCGTCGCCGGCGGCGATATCTGCGCGCATCTGCTTCTGGCCGCCATTCTCGGTGGCGCGATCGACGGGATCGAGCGCGCCGCAACGCCCCCCGCTCCGACAGTGGGAAACGCCTATGAGGAAGCCTGCCCGCAGCTGGCCGAAAGCTGGGCCGAGGCGATCACGCTTTTCGAGCAAAGCGAGGCCATCAAGCGTATCTTCCATCCACGCCTCGTGGCAAACCTCGTCATGACGAAGCGGCAGGAAATGGCGCGTCTGGAGGAGATCCCCCGCGAGGACCACTGGAAGATCTATCTCGAATCCGTTTAACCCGACCCGCCAACCGACCACCGCATCAAACCGCACAGGTGAGACATGAAAATCGGAATACTTCAGACCGGCCATGCCCCGGACGAGCTTCTCTCAAGCGAGGGCGACTATGACGCCATGTTCCGCCGCCTGCTCGCCAAGGGCGGCTTCGAGTTCGAGACATACAATGTCGTTGACGAGGAGTATCCAAGCGGCCCCGAGGCCGCCGATGGCTGGCTCATCACCGGCTCAAAGCACGGCGCCTACGAGGATCACCCGTGGATTCCCCCGCTCGAAGCGCTGATCCGCGAGATCGCCCGCTCCGGCAAGCCGCTCGTCGGCGTCTGCTTCGGCCACCAGATCATCGCCCAGGCGCTCGGCGGCACGGTCGAGAAGTTCTCCGGCGGCTGGGCCGTCGGGCGGCAGAGCTACATCCTCGGCGGCGAGGAAGTCGCCGTGAACGCCTGGCATCAGGACCAGGTGACCAAACTGCCCGAGGGCGCGCGCGTGATCGGAACCAACGCCTTTTGCGAGAACGCCGTGCTCACCATCGGCGAGAACATCCTCACCATCCAGCCGCACCCCGAGTTCGGCGCGGCGGTGATCGACGGGCTGATCCGCTACCGCTCCAGCGCCGTGCCCCCCGAACTCGTGGACAAGGCGAAAGCGGGTCTCGACCAGGAGACCCGCCAGGACATCCTGCGCGACATGATGATCGCGCAATTCAACAGCGAGAAACTCGAGGCCGCCCAATGACAGCCGACTGGACAAAGAACATCCCCGAAGCCGCGCAGGCCTATCTCGTGGGCCGCAGGCTCGACGAGGTGGAATGCATCATCGCAGACTTGCCGGGCATCGCCCGCGGCAAGGCCGTTCCGGCTTCGAAATTCGCCAAGCAGGACTATTTCCACCTCCCCGACAGCATCTTCTACCAGACGATCACAGGCGGCTGGGGCGAAGCGGCGGGCGAGGACGGCTTCATCGAGCGCGACATGGTCCTCAAGCCGGACATGAGCACCACATCCGCCGCGCCCTGGACAGGCGACTGGACCCTGCAGGTCATCCATGACGCCTTCGATCGCAAGGACAACCCGATCGAATATGCCCCGCGCAACGTGCTCAAGCGCGTCGTGGCGCTCTACGAGAAAGCCGGGCTGAAGCCCGTGGTCGCCCCCGAGATGGAATTCTTCCTCGTCGCGCGCAACATCGACCCGGCCAAGCAGATCGCGCCGATGATGGGCCGCTCCGGCCGCCCCGCCGCCGCGCGCCAGGCCTATTCGATGACCGCCGTCGACGAGTTCGGCCCCGTGATCGACGACATCTACGACTTCGCCGAGGCCCAGGGCTTCGAGATCGACGGGATCACGCAGGAAGGCGGCGCCGGCCAGCTCGAGATCAACCTGCGTCATGGCGACCCCGTCAAGCTCGCCGACGAGGTCTTCTACTTCAAACGGCTCATCCGCGAGGCCGCGCTGCGGCATGACTGTTTCGCCACCTTCATGGCCAAGCCCATCGCCGAGGAGCCCGGCTCGGCCATGCACATCCATCACTCCGTGCTCGATATAGAGACCGGCCAGAATATCTTCTCCGGCCCCCAGGGTGGCGAGACGGACGCCTTCTTCCACTTCATCGCGGGGCTGCAGAACCACCTGCCCAGCGCCATCGCCGTGCTGGCGCCCTACGTGAACAGCTATCGGCGCTACGTGCGCGATCACGCGGCCCCGATCAATCTCGAATGGGCCCGCGACAACCGCACCACGGGCATCCGCGTGCCGCTCTCGGGCCCCGAGGCGCGCCGCGTCGAGAACCGCCTCGCCGGAATGGACTGCAACCCCTACCTCGGCATCGCCGCCTCCCTCGCCTGCGGGCTGCTCGGCCTGCAGGATGAGGCGCGCCCCGACAAGCAGTTCAAGGGCGACGCCTACGAAGGCGACGAGGACATCCCGCGCGAGATGGGCGCGGCGCTCGACCTCTTCGACGAGGCCGACGCGCTCAAGGAAATGCTGGGGCCCGAGTTCGCCCGCGTCTTCTCGATCGTCAAGCGCGCCGAGTATGATGAATTCCTCTCGGTCATCTCGCCCTGGGAACGTGAACACCTGCTGCTCAACGTATGAACCTGCTCTATTCCAACGACCGTCAGGGCGCCTTCCCGCAAAGCTGGTATGCCGCCACGGCCACGCCGCGCACCCCGGCTTCGCCCCTGCGCGGGGCCGCGCGGGCCGATGTCTGCGTGGTGGGCGCGGGCTACACCGGCCTCTCGGCGGCCCTCCATCTGGCCGAGCGCGGCTATGACGTCGCCCTGATCGAAGCCCACAAGGCGGGCTTCGGCGCTTCGGGGCGCAACGGCGGCCAGCTCGGCTCCGGCCAGCGCATGGAGCAGACCGGGCTGGAAAAGCTCGTCGGCGCAGATGACGCGATGAAGCTCTGGGAGCTGGCCGAGGAAGCCAAGACCCTCGTCAAATCCCTGATCGCCAAACACGCGATCGACTGTCATCTCAAGCCCGGCATCGCCCATGCCTGCCTGAGCGCCTCCGAGACGGGCGAGGAGC
>JAWLEL010000380.1:0-2863 GCA_041686165.1 Lentibacter sp. | reverse complement strand
TTGTTGTAGCTGTCGATCAGCTTTTGGAATCGGTCGAGAAAATCAGCGCGTGTTGGGTTCACGCTGACCATCGAAGTCAGCTTCTGGCTGAGCAGGGCGCGAAGCCGCTCGGCCTCAGTTCGTTGCTTTCCAGTGTTGAACGCGGCGCGGAGTTTGTCGAAGTCGATCTGGCTGATATCGATGGCCTCAGGGTCGTCCGGCGTTTCATATGGGATTGGGGCGACCGAACGGTCGAGCAGCTCTTCGACGTCTTGCATGATCGCGCTGATGTCCGGCTTGGGCATGAGAGAGCGGATGCGTTCAGCCAGAACCGATATAAGGACCACATCCGCCGTGAATTCCATCGATGCCCTATCCGGCAGGATGGCCTTGTAGATCCTGGAGACGGCCCTCGCCTTGCCCAAGAATTCTCGTTTCGCCTCGTCCGTCTCGATCAGCTTTTCAACAGCGTCGCCAAGCAAGCCTATCTTCTCGAGGCCTGCTGCCTGCTTGATCTCAGTCGGATCGACGCCACGCTCGACCAGATAAGCAAGGGTCGCAGCGACAATATGCCGAAGGTGCTCGACCAGATCGCTCTTATCCCTGATGGGAGGTTCATCCGAGCCGCTGTTACCGCCGCCGTATATAGCCAGAGCCTTCTGAAGATTCCTGAACACGCCGACATAGTCGACTATGAAGCCAGCTTCCTTGCCTGGGAAGTTCCGGTTTGCCCGTGCGATGGTCTGCATCAGCGTGTGGTTCTTCATCGGCTTGTCTAGGTAGATCGTCGAGCAGGACGGCACGTCGAAGCCAGTGATCCACATGGCGCAGACAAAGACCAGGCGAAGCGGATCATCCGGGTCCTTGAAGCGTTCGTCCAGGTCTTCCTCCAGCATACGTTTACGGTGCGGGCGAACGTCCAACCCTTTTTCTTCCAGCTCCTTGATCTCGTTTTGACTTTGAGAGATCACCACCGCCGTGTCGGTTGTCCGCATCAGCTCGACTTGGGCTTCAATGACAGGGCGTTCCGCCTCGTCCGCTTTTGCGAGCTTGGCTTCCAGTTCTTTCTGATATGCCGCCCATTGCTCTTGCACCTTGTCGTGCATGCGCACCGCAGTCGCCTTGTCGATGCAGATCATCATTGCCTTGGCGCGAAGGCCGCGACCGACAAAGTGCCGTACCAGATCCGATGCTATGGCATCCAAGCGGTCGTCACGGGTGATCAGATGATACTCTCGGGCGAACTCGCGCTCGACCTTCTTTTCTTGCGCCTCGTCGAGGTCGGCATTCTCCAGCAGTTCCTCCAGCTCGTCGCCCAGGGCGTCATTCGTCAGCTGCAGCTCTGGGATGCGGTTCTCGTAGTAAAGGGGAACTGTCGCGCCATCCGCGATTGACTGGGCGAAATTGTAGATGGAAATATAGTCGCCGAAGACCTCCCGCGTTCGCTCTTCGCCTGCCATCAGGGGCGTGCCGGTAAAGCCCAGGAACGCCGCATAGGGCAAAGCATTGCGCATGTTCAGCGCCAGTGTGTCATATTGGGTGCGGTGCGCCTCGTCGGTGATCACGATGATGTCGCGCCGGTCAGACAGGGTCGGATAGGCAGCGCCATCGCGCGTGTTGAACTTGTGGATGAGCGTGAAGACATACCGATTGTCGGCCTTCAGCAGTTCCTTCAGATGCGCTCCGCTCTGGGCATGAACGCCGGATGCAGTCACCGCCCCGGTCTCAGAGAAGGTCTTGTAGATTTGCTCGTCCAACTCCTGCCGGTCGGTCACGATCACGAAGGTCCAGTTGCCTGCCACCGTCCGCAGGATCTTCTGGCAGAAGAACACCATCGAAAGGGATTTGCCGCTGCCCTGCGTGTGCCAGAAGACGCCCAACCGCCCCGCCTCCCCATCGGGTCGTTCCTTTGATCGGATGACCTCCCTGATTGCCGTGTAGACGCCCAGATACTGGTGGTTCTTGGCGAGCTTCTTTATCAGCCCGGCCTTCTCCTCCTCATAGACGATGAAATTCTCGACCAGATCGAGCAGCCTGTTCTTGTCGCACAGACCCCGGATCGCCGTTTCCATCGAGACGCGCCCTTCCTCCCCCTCGTCATTGATCCGTTTCCACTCATTGAAGTACGGCCAAGGGGCAAAGGTGCTGCCGACCTTGGTGTCGATGCCGTTTGACAGGATGACAAAGGCGTTGGGTGTAAAGAGGTGGGGGATCGCGTCGCGGTAATCCGTCAGGTTGGCGTCATAGGCCGACTTCAGGGCGGCACTTGGCTTTTTCAGTTCAACCAGGACAAGCGGGATGCCGTTGACGAACCCGATCAGATCAGGGCGGCGCGTGTGCATATCGCCTTTCACCCAGAACTGCGACGCGAGGAGGAAGTCGTTGGCCTCTGGGTCGCGCCAGTCGATGACCCGGGCGGTCTTGGTCTCCCGACCGCCACGCGGTTTTGCGACGTTCACTTTCACCCCGTCGCGCAGCAGCCGCCACAGTTCCTGGTTGGCGTTCACCGGCACCATGCGCGAGCGGTCGCGGGTGATCTCCTCGATAACCTGGTCGAGGGCGCTCTCGGGCAGCTCGGGGTTCAAGCGCTGCAGCGCGGAGCGCAAGCGCGGCTCCAGAAACACCTGCTTTTCGCTCTCGCGGCCTATGTTAGATTTGCCGCCAGCCCATTCCTGATAGAGATTCACCGTCTCCCATCCAAGCGACCCGAAAAGCTGGGTCGCCGGCTGCTCGATGGCTGCGTCCTCTCCGTACTCTTGGGCTGTGTTGGGCGGAGTCATGTCGGTCAGCCGCCCGCGCTGAAGCGACGTACCGCAATGCCGTTTTCACAGCCATCACAGGGCGTCCGCGTCGTTCCATGCGGCTGAAGCATGGCAAGCGCTGG
>JAWLEL010000034.1:0-12498 GCA_041686165.1 Lentibacter sp. | reverse complement strand
GTCGTCGCCGCCTCGGTGCTGATCCTCGCCGCCAACTACCTGCTGACGGAGGCGTTTTTCACGTCATGACGAAAGATCGGGGAATAAGCCGCGCATCGCCAGACCGCGGGATGGCGACCAGACATGGCTTCAGCGCGCTTTATCTTTGCCAAATCCGCGCAGATTTAATTCAGAGCACAGACGCAAGCCAATCGCCAGCCCGGGGGCGGTCTGGCGATGCGCGGCGGCCTTCGGCCTTGATTCCGCGCCGCATAGCTCGAAGGCCTGTTCATGATCACCCTCTCAGATGTCCATAAATCCTTCGGCTCCAAGCACGTCCTGCAAGGCGTCGACCTCACCATCGAGCGCGGCACCTCCATGGTCATCATCGGCGGCTCCGGCACGGGCAAATCCGTCGCCCTCAAGTGCGTTCTGGGGCTGATCACCCCCGACAGCGGGCAGATCACGCTCGACGGCGAGGACGTGACGAAAGGCGACCGTGACGCCTTCCTCGCGCGCTTCGGCATGCTCTTCCAGGGCGGCGCGCTGTTCGATTCGCTCCCGGTCTGGCAGAACGTCGCCTTCCGCCTGTTGCGCGGCTCGCTCAAGCGCCCGCATAGCGAGGCGCGCGAGATCGCCATCGAGAAGATGCGCCGCGTCGGCCTCACACCGGAAACGGCCGACCTCTTCCCCTCCGAGCTGTCGGGCGGGATGCAAAAGCGCGTCGGCCTTGCCCGCGCCATCGCCGCCGAGCCGGAGATCATCTTCTTCGACGAGCCGACAACCGGCCTTGACCCGATCATGTCCGGCGTCATCAACGAGCTTATCCGCGAGATCGTCACCGAGATGGGCGCGACGGCCATGACGATCACCCATGACATGTCCTCGGTGCGCGCCATCGCCGACAACATCGCGATGCTTCATGACGGCGTCATCAAGTGGACCGGCCCTGCGACGGACATGGACAACAGCGGCGATCCCTACCTCGACCAGTTCATCCACGGACGCGCCGAGGGGCCGATCGAGGCGGTGCGATAAGCGCCACCCTGCACCCCCTGTGCACCGCCCGGTGCACGGGGGGGTGCACGGGGGGTGCACGCATGTCACCCCCCTCTTTTCTTGCCTTCTCCCAAATCCCTGACTATACGCGCGCTCATGCTGGACACCCAAACAAACCGCCCCGATCTGCCCGCGGAAATCGCCCGCCGCCGGACCTTCGCGATCATCTCGCACCCCGACGCCGGCAAGACGACCCTGACGGAGAAATTCCTGCTCTATGGCGGGGCCATCCAGATGGCCGGACAGGTCCGCGCCAAGGGCGAGGCAAGGCGCACGCGCTCGGACTACATGCAGATGGAAAAGGACCGGGGCATCTCTGTTTCGGCCTCGGCAATGTCGTTCGATTACAAGAGCTTGCGCTTCAATCTTGTTGACACGCCGGGCCACTCGGACTTCTCGGAAGACACCTACCGCACGCTCACCGCCGTCGATGCGGCAGTCATGGTGATCGACGGGGCGAAAGGCGTCGAGAGCCAGACCCGCAAGCTCTTCGAAGTCTGCCGCCTGCGCGACCTGCCGATCCTGACATTCTGCAACAAGATGGACCGCGAGAGCCGCGACACCTTTGACATCATTGACGAAATCCAGGAACTGCTGGCGATCGACGTAACCCCGGCAAGCTGGCCCATCGGCGTCGGCTCGGAGTTTCTCGGCTGCTATGACCTCCTGCGCGACCGGCTCGAGCTGATGGACCGCGCGGACCGCAACAAGGTGGCCGAATCCATTGAGATCAATGGCTTGGATGATCCCAAGCTGGCCGAACACGTGCCGGAACACCTGCTGGAAAAGCTGCTCGAAGAAGTCGAGATGGCGCGCGAGCTGCTGCCCGCGCTTGATCCGCAGTCGGTTCTCGAAGGGCACATGACCCCGATCTGGTTCGGCTCGGCGATCAACTCCTTCGGCGTGCGCGAGCTGATGGACGGAATCGGCGCCTATGGCCCCGAGCCACAGCCGCAGGCCGCCAGCCCACGGCAGGTTTCTCCCGAGGAAACAAAGGTTTGTGGCTTTGTCTTCAAGGTCCAGGCCAACATGGACCCGAAGCACCGCGACCGTGTCGCCTTCGTCCGTCTCGCCTCGGGCCACTTCAAGCGCGGCATGAAACTCACCCATGTGCGCACCAAGAAGCCGATGGCCATCTCCAACCCCGTGCTCTTCCTCGCCTCCGACCGCGAACTGGCCGAGGAGGCCTGGGCCGGCGACATCATCGGCATTCCCAACCACGGCCAGCTGCGCATCGGCGATACCTTGACCGAGGGAGAAATGTTGCGTGCCACGAACATCCCCTCCTTCGCGCCCGAGCTGCTGCAAGGCGTGCGTGCAGGCGATCCGATGAAGGCCAAGCACTTGGAGAAGGCCCTGCTGCAATTCGCAGAGGAAGGCGCCGCCAAGGTCTTCAAGCCCGCCATCGGCTCGGGCTTCATCGTCGGCGTGGTCGGTGCGCTTCAGTTCGAGGTCCTGGCCAGCCGGATCGAGCTGGAATACGGGCTGCCCGTGCGCTTCGAAACCTCGCAGTTCACCTCCGCGCGGTGGGTTAAGGGCGACAAACAAGAGATTGATAAGTTTATCAATTCCAACAAGCAACACATCGCCCACGACAATGACGGCGATGTCGTCTACCTCACCCGCCTGCAATGGGATATCGACCGCGTCGAGCGCGACTATCCCGGCGTGACGCTTTCAGCCACGAAGGAAATGATGGTCTGAGGCGCGGGGCCATGGCAAAGTGCCGCCATGACCGCCGCGCGAACACGCACAGAGAGATGAAAGACCGCCGCACAAACGCCTGTGAAAGCAGGATAAAGAGGTGATGACGTGGTCTGTCGTCTGCACCACCAACGCCCTGGCCCGGGACATCGCCCGCTTCGCCGCGCATCACCTCTCTCTTGGCTGCGACGCGCTCTTTCTCTTCCTTGAGACAGCACTTGAAGACGCCGCACACCTCTCTCATCCAAGGCTTCACCTGCGGCGTGGCAGTTCGGAACACGATGCGCTGCACAGGCGGCAAATGGCCAATGCGTCACGGGCCTACGCGGACGCCAGGACCGGCTGGATCGCCCATCTCGATGTCGACGAGTTCATTCTCGCCCGCGAGCCTTTCGACGAGGCGCTGGCCGCGCTGCCAGCCGAGGTCGAGTGGGTCAGGCTTGCGCCCGTCGAGCCGCTCTGCCCCAGTTCCGGGCCGATTCGCCACTACAAGCGCGCGCCACAGCAGGCCGGCCTGCCGCGCAGCACGCTGGAGGCGCTCTATCCCGAACATGGCCTGATGCTGCGCAGCGGGCTGATCGCCCACGCGGAAGGCAAGCCGGTGATCCGCACAGGCCTCGAAGGCGCGCGTGTCGGGATTCACAAACTGCTCGGGCGCGGCAAGATCAAGCCCGCCCACCTGCCCGACACCGTGCTCGCCCATCATCACGCCCCTGGCTGGCCGGAGTTCAAAGCCGCCCTGCCCACGCGGCTCGCGAATGGCTCCTATGCCAGCGCGCGCGCCACGGAGACATCCATGGCCGAACTGATCGCGCTCCTGCGCGCTGACGGTGGCGAAGCTGCGCTCAAACATCTCTACACCACCCTGCGCGCCGATACCGCAGAGCATCGCAACGCCCTTGAGATGCATGGGCTTTTGCTCCAGCATGACCTTGACTTGGACAACAAGGCCAAGGCTCTTTTCCCCGCGCTTTTTCCCGGTGAGATATCATGAGTGAAACCAGGCCCGACTGGGGCATCGTCTCGACGGTCAAGGCGCCCCTTGAAGAGATCGAACGCTTCGCCGCACATCATCTCGAGCTTGGGGCATCGCGGCTCTACATCTATCTTGACGACGACAATGAAAGCGCCTTCGAATCCCTGAAAAAACACCCCAGGATCCGGGTCTTTCGCACCCACGGCGCGCATTGGCGCTCGCAGAGGCGCCCCGAGAAGCACCAGGTCCGCCAGACGGCCAACGCCCGCCACGCCTATCGCCGCAAAGCAGGTGACGTGGACTGGCTCGCGCATATCGATGTGGACGAATTTCTCTGGCCGCAGCGGCCCATCCCCGATCAGCTATCCGCGCTGCCCGAGGGCTGCATGGTGGCCCGCGTGCGGCCCATCGAGGCGCTCTCCCCGGAGGGCCAGGACCTGCCCGAGGGGATGACCTGCTTCAAGGCCATGACCAACGAGCGCAAGACGCGCCAGCGCCAGAGCGAAGCGATCTTCCCAACCTTCGGCGCGCATCTCAACGGCGGCTTCCTGAGCCATGTCGCGGGGAAGATCTTCGTGCGGACGGGCCATGAAGACGTGGCGTTCCGCATCCACAACGCGCTCTTCGGCGATGAGATGAACCCCGGCCAGCAAGAGCTCCCGGAGACCGAGTTGTGCCATATGCATGCGACCGATTATGCCCATTGGCTGGCCCACTATCGCTACCGCCTCGAGCAAGGCGTCTATCGCCCCGATCTCAAGCCGTCACGCGCGGGCGGGCTGACGATGCACGCGCTGCTGACCACCATCGAGAAGAGCGAGGGCGAGCCCGGGCTGCGCGCGTTTTTCGAAGAGGTCTGTACGGCCACGCCCGCCCTGCGCGCCCGGCTTGAGGAGCACGGCCTGCTGCGCTGTTACGCGCTCGATCTCGAGGCCAGGCGGGCACGTCATTTCCCCGGATGAGCCGGATTTGGCCTGCGATTTCTGCATGATTGACCCTGCCCCGGCTTTTCTCTATACGGTGACGACGAGATCACAAGAGCGCTAGGCTGGGTCACACGGGCCCGATCTCACTTAGATGCTACGGGCCAAGACGTGTCCGTAAAAAACGGATACAAATGACCAAGTTTTCTGATCTGAATCTTGACAAGAAGGTTCTCAAAGCCGTGGCCGATGCAGGCTACGAAACTCCCACACCCATTCAGGCAGGCGCGATTCCACCCGCGCTCGAAGGGCGCGACGTCCTGGGAATCGCCCAGACCGGGACAGGCAAGACAGCCAGCTTCACGCTGCCGATGATCTCGCTTCTGGCCAGGGGCCGGGCCCGGGCACGCATGCCGCGCAGCCTCGTGCTCTGCCCCACGCGGGAGCTGGCCGCGCAGGTCGCCGAAAACTTCGACGCCTATGCCAAATACGTCAAGCTGTCCAAGGCGCTGCTCATCGGCGGTGTCAGTTTCAAGGAACAGGAAGCCGTGATCAACCGCGGCGCCGACGTGCTCATCGCCACGCCCGGCCGCCTGCTCGATCATTTCGAGCGCGGCAAGCTCATTCTCAACGACGTCAAGATCATGGTTGTCGACGAGGCTGACCGCATGCTCGACATGGGCTTCATTCCCGATATCGAGCGCATCTTCGGGCTCACCAATCCGCTGGTGCGCCAGACGCTCTTCTTCTCGGCCACGATGGCGCCCGAGATCGAACGGATCACCAATACCTTCCTTTCCGCCCCCGAGCGGATCGAAGTGGCGCGGCAGGCCACTGCCGGAGAGAACATCACGCAATCCGTGTTCATGTTCAAAGCCTCGCGAAAGGACCGCGAAGGCACCGAGAAGCGCAAGCTCCTGCGGGATCTGATCACCCGCGAGGGCGAGGACCTGCGCAACGCGATCATCTTCTGCAACCGCAAGTCCGAGGTGGACACCGTTGCCAAGTCGATGAAGAAATACGGGCTGGATGCCGCCGCGATTCATGGCGACCTCGAACAATCTCAGCGCATGAAGACGCTCGCTGGCTTTCGCGACGGAACGCTGAAGTTCCTCATCGCCTCCGATGTCGCCGCGCGCGGCCTCGATATTCCCAACGTGAGCCACGTTTTCAACTACGATGTGCCCAGCCACGCGGAAGACTATATTCACCGGATCGGCCGCACCGGCCGCGCCGGCAAGAAAGGCACGACGATCATGCTCTGCGTGCCCCGCGATGAGAAGAACCTCGCCGATATCGAAGCGCTCGTGAAGCAGGAAATCCCCCGCGCCGAAGCCATGGCCGACAAGGGAACACCCGTGGCCGAGCCGAAGCGCGAAACGAGCGAAGAGAAGCCGGCGCGCAGCCGTTCACGCTCGAGGAAAGACGACGCGCCCAAAAAGGATGACGCGCCCCGGAAGGACGATGCGCCCAAGCAAGAGGCCCAGGGCCGCGCAGATCCCGAAAAGAGCGCCCAGGCAGAGAAGCCCGCGCAAGAAAAAACCCGCGGTTCGCGCGGTGGCTCGAAAGGCAGCGGCCGCAAAGACGGCAACAATGGCGGCAACAACCAGCCCGTCGGCCTCGGCGATCACCTGCCCGGGTTCCTCGCCCAGAGCTTCGAGGAACGTCTCGACGACTGACAAGGCTTGCGGGGCGCAGGCCCCGCATGCCTATATCGAAGCTGTGAGGGCAAGTTGCCTTCACGCTCCGCAAGGGCCTGGAGCTCTTGCATCTTCCCTGACATATCAGAACATCCATGCTGACACATCGTTTCGACGATGCCTTGGCCGATGCGTCCGCGCTATACCGTCGCCAGACGCGCAAAGGCTCGGGCATTCCCATATTGCACATCTCATGGCGGTTTCCGCCGTCGTCTTCGAATACCGCGGCGATGAGGATCAGGCAATCGCGGGTCTCTTGCACGACGCGATAGAGGACCAGGGGGGCATGGCCGCCCATTCCGAGATCGCTCGCCGCTATGGCGCAGGCGTGGCGTCCATCGTGCTCGAATGCTGCGACAACAACGGCGAAGACAAAGCTCCCTGGCAGCAGCGCAAGGGTGCCTATCTCGCCGGGATCGCGGCCAAAAGCGATGACGCCGTCTTGGTGACGGCCTGCGACAAGCTGCACAATGCCACCGCGATCCTGCATGACCTGACGAACCTTGGCGACGCTCTCTGGTCGCGATTTACGGCCGGGCGAACCGGGACACTCTGGTATTATCGCGCCTTGTCCGATGCGCTGAGCATGCGCCTGCCCGGCCCGCTGACGGACAGGCTGTCGCGCACCATCAGCGCCATCGAAGCACAAGCCTGAGCCGCCTCAGGCCATCCGGCTGACGATCACCGAGACTTCCGGCTTCTTGCCGATCTCGTCGAGCGCGGTGCGCCGGGCGATCTTGCGCAGCTCCTGCTCGATCTTGTCATCGTCGCGCAGCGTCGCTTCTTTCGCGCGCCCGAGGAACTGGCTCATGTCCTCCTCGAGCACCTCGACCAGCGGCGCGCCGCTGCGGCCCGTCTCCGGCAGCCCCATGACCTCGCACCATGGCTCGCCAAGCGGCTCGTTGTCCTCGTCGACGATGATCGTCACGATCACATGCCCGTTGAGCGCCATGCGAATACGATCGCGCACGATCCCGTCAAGCGCGCCCACTTGCGTCGAGCCGTCAAGATAGCGCCGGCCCGTCTCGATATACTCGGCCACGCGCGGCGCATTGCCGGAAAGGTCGATCATCATACCGTTGACCGCCACGACACTCGCACGCCCGGCTGCCTCGGTGATCTTAGAGAGCTCGCGCAGATGCCTGTGTTCGCCGTGCATCGGGATGACCATTTGCGGCTCGATCAGCGCCTGCGCCTTTTCCAGATCAGGCCGGTTGGCATGGCCCGAGACATGGTAGAATCCGTCGTTGTCATCGAAGACATCGACACCCATCTCCGAGAACTGGTTCATGATCGAGATGACACCCCGCTCGTTGCCGGGGATCGTCTTGGAGCTGAACAGGAACAGATCCCCCTCTTTCATCGTGATCCCGTTGAACTTCCCGCGCGCAAGCTGCGCGCTGGCTGCACGCCGCTCGCCCTGGCTGCCCGTGACCAGCAGCATCAGGTTCTCGCGCGGAATGTCGCGCGCCTCCTCGACGCTCACGACCTTGGGAAAGGAGGTGAGCACGCCGGTCTCGATAGAGGCCTCGACCATCCGTCGCATGGCGCGTCCCATCAGGCAGATCGAGCGCCCGGCCCGCTCGCCCGCCACGGCCAGTGTCTTCACCCGCGCCACGTTGGAGGCGAAGGTCGTCGCCACGACCATCTGCTCCGCCCCCTTGATCAGCGCCTCGAGATTGCTTCCCAGTTCGCTCTCCGAGCGTCCCGGGGTCTTCGAGAACACGTTGGTGGAATCGCAGACCATGGCCTTGATTCCGCCCTTGGCGATGTCCTGCCAGAGCGCCTCGTCGAAGCTTTCGCCGACAAGCGGGTCATGGTCGATCTTGAAATCACCCGTGTGGAAGACCCGCCCCCCCGGCGTTTCGATCAGCAGCGACGAGCTTTCCGGGATCGAATGCGACACCGGCACGAAACTGACCTTGAAAGGCCCCGACTCGACACTTTCGGGATAGGGCGAGACAGTCGTGACGCTGTCTTCCGCGAAGCCGTGTTCGGTCAGCTTGCGCCGCGCGATATTGGCCGTGAAGGCCCGCGCATAGACGGGCGCGCCCAGCTCTGAATAGAAGTGCCCCACCGCGCCGACATGGTCTTCATGCGCATGGGTGATGAACACCGCTTCCAGACGGTCCTTGCGCTCGGCGAGCCAGGCCATGTCCGGGAAGATAAGGTCGACACCCGGCGTCGTGTCCATGTTGGGGAAGGTCACGCCCAGGTCGACCAGGATGAGGCGCTCGTTGTCCTCGGGCCCGTAGCCATAGACATAGGCGTTCATGCCAATCTCGCCTGCGCCTCCCAGGGGGAGGTAGATCAATCGTTCGGTGCTCATGTGTTGCCCTGCTCTTTGTTGTAGGCGTGAATGATGCGCAGCCCGTGCTGCGTCAGATCATCCTCGATCGTGTCGAAAAGTTCTTCGCCCTGTGCGAACAGCGGTGCCAGCCCGCCCGTGCCAACCACTTTCATCGGGACACCGTATTCCTCTTTTACGCGGGCCGTGAGCCCTCTGACAAGCCCGACATAGCCCCAGAAAATACCCGACTGGATACAAGCGACCGTATTGGTCCCGATCACCTTGTCGGGCTGGGTGATATCCACATGCGGCAGCGCCGCCGCGCCCTGGTGAAGGGCCTCGAGGCTCAGGTTCACGCCCGGCGCGATGACCCCGCCGACATAGGCCCCATCGGCCGCAACCACGTCGATATTGGTCGCCGTGCCGAAATCTATGACCATCGTGTTGCCGCCGTGGCGATCATAACAACCGGCCGCATTTGCCAGCCTGTCGGGGCCGACACCCGTGCCCGGATCGACCCTCGGCGCGACCGGCAGAAGGCACTCGGGCTTGCCCACGACAAGCGGCCGGCACCCAAAGAAGCGGTCGGTAAAGACGCGCAGGTTCCAGACGACACGCGGCACCGTGGAGCTGATGACGACGTCGGTGATGTCCGCCTCGATTCCGTAGTGCTTGATCAGCGTCGAGAACCAGGTGAAATAGGCGTCCGCCGTGCGCGCATGGTGCGTCGAGGTGCGCAGCGTGCACAGCCATTTCGAACCGTCCCAGATCGAGAAGACGGTGTTGGTGTTGCCGCAATCAATGGTCAGAAGCATCGCTTGCTCCCCCTTGTGTCAGAAAAATACATCCGCCGCCGGAATGCTCACGCGCCGCTCACCCGTGTTGAGCACGAGATGCCCCGCCGTGTCGACCGTCTCGAATGTTCCGTGCCAGTCTTCGCGCATCGTGCGCGCGCGGATCGGCTCGCCGAGCCTGGCGGCATGGGCGAGCCAGGCTTCGCGCACCGGGCCGAAACCATAGGTGCGAAACCGCGCCTCCCAAGGGGCGAAGGCCGCGGCGAGATAGGTCAGGAAGGCCTCCGGCTTCACCTCTGCCTGCGTTTCCACGCCGAGCGCCACGGGCCGAACGGCCCCGTCTTCGACCTCGTCGGGGCCCGGTGCCTTCGCCAGGTTGACACCGAGTCCGATCACCAGCGCCGTGCCGGCCGTTTCCAGCAGTATGCCCGCAAGCTTGCCACCATTGAGCAGCACGTCATTGGGCCACTTGAGCGAGAGGCGCGCCTGCGGTCCCGCAACCGCGCGCACCGCATCATGGAGCGCGAGCGAGGCCACGAAAGAGCGCAGGCCCATCTGGGCCGGGTCCGTCAGCCCCGGCAGGACGAGGCTTGCGCCGAAGTTGCCATCCGCCTGTGCCCAGACCCGCCCTCGGCGACCGCGCGGCGCGGTCTGTTCGCTTGCGAATATCCATGTCGGCCCGGACAGCGCACCGGCAAGGCGCACCGCCTCGCTCTGGGTGCTCGGCAGGGTCTCGTAATCCCGGCATGCATAGCCCTCGGGCCAGGCTGTCCCGCATTGCATCAAGGCGCCGATCAGTTCACCAGTGCCGCAGCCGCCGTGGCTGCCGCCCCGTCGATGCCGAAGAGGCTGATGACACCGACGAGCATGACGACCGCCGAGCCCATCAACAGGCTCCAGAGGATGGGCGAGGCGTTCTTGGCGTCGAGCGCGCTGGTGGTCTCCTCGCCGAAATACATGAGGTAGACGATCCGCAGGTAGTAGTAAGCGCCGATGGCCGAAGCGATGGCCGAGGCAACCACGAGCCAGATCAGGTCCGCCTCGATCGCCGCGCGCCAGACTCCCAGCTTCGCGAAGAAGCCCAGCATCGGCGGCACACCCGCAAGGCTGAACAAGAGCACCAGCAGCGCCAATGCCTTGCCCGGCTCCACGCGGGAATACATGCGCAGCGCGTCGATGTCCGTCACGGGCCGCCCGTCGCGCTCCATCGACAGGATGAAGGCGAATGTGCCGATGTTCATCGTCACGTAGATCGCCATATAGGTCAGCATCGCCTCGACACCGAGAACCGTTCCCGCCGCGAGCCCGATCAACGCATAGCCCATGTGCGCGATGGACGAGTAGGCCATCAGCCGCTTGATGTCGCGCTGTCCGATCGCCGCGATCGCGCCGAGGAACATCGACAGGATCGCCAGCACGGTAAGCACCTGGCTCCAGTCCTGCCCGACCCCGCCGAAGGCGTCATGCAGCACGCGCGCGAAGAGCGCCATCGCCGCCACCTTGGGCGCAGTGGCAAAGAAGGCCGTGACCGGCGTGGGAGAGCCCTCGTAGACATCCGGCGTCCACATGTGGAAGGGCACGGCACTGATCTTGAAGGCAAGCCCCGCCATCACGAAGACCAGACCGAAGAGCAGGCCGAGCGGCGCATAGCCCTCGCCCGCCGCGTCGATGATCCCCGAGAAGAGCGTGGTGCCTGCATAGCCGTAGACGAGCGACGCGCCGTAGAGCAGCAGGCCCGAGCTGAGCGCGCCGAGGACGAAGTATTTGAGGCCCGCTTCCGTCGAGCGCAGGCTGTCGCGGCGCATCGCGGCGATGACATAAAGCGAGAGAGATTGCAGCTCCAGCCCCATGTAGAGCGCCATGAGATCGCCCGCCGAGACCATGAACATCATCCCCACGACGCTGAGCGCGACCAGGACGGGATATTCGAATTTCATCATCTGGAGACGTTCGAGGAAGCCCATGCCCATCACGAGAACCGCCGCCGCGCTGAGCAGGATCACCACCTTCGCGAACCGCGCGAAGGCGTCATCATGGAACATCCCGCCGAAGGCCACGTTGGTCGTGCCGTCGCCGCCGAGGCCGATCCAGAGCGCCACGACGAGGAACAAGCCCGCCGTCGCCCATGTGATCAGCGGCGCCAGCTTGTCCTTGCTCGTGTAGACCGCCCCCAGCAAGGCCAGCATCGCATAGACGGCAATCACGATTTCCGGCAGGATTGTATTCAGATCAGCCTGCATATCAGTTCTCCGTTACTGCGATTGGGCGAGTGCGACAGCGCCCGAGCCTGCATCCTGCAGGGCGATTTCATGGTTCGAGATGAGCGCTTCCACCGAGGGTCCGATGATGTCGGTCACGAGGCTTGGATAGACGCCGAGGATGAGCGTCATGGCGATGAGCGGTGCGAAGATCGCCTTCTCGCGGGTCGTCATCTCCTGGATCGTCTTGAGGCTTTCCTTGATCAGATCGCCCATCACGACACGGCGATAGAGCCAGAGCGCGTAGGCCGCGGAAAGGATCACGCCCGTGGTCGCGAAGAGCGCCACCCATGTGTTGACCTTGAAGATGCCCACAAGCGTCAGGAACTCGCCGACGAAGCCCGAGGTGCCGGGCAGCCCGACATTGGCCATGGTGAAGAACATGAAGATGAGCGCATAGGCCGGCATCCGGTTCACGAGACCACCATAGGCGTCGATCTCGCGGGTGTGCATCCTGTCATAGATCACGCCGACACAGAGAAAGAGCGCGCCGGAGATGAAGCCGTGGGAGAGCATCTGGAAGATCGCCCCGTCGATGCCCTGCTGGTTGGCCGCGAAGATACCCATGGTGACATAGCCCATGTGGGCCACCGAGGAATAGGCGATGAGCTTCTTCATGTCCTCTTGCACCAGCGCCACGAGCGAGGTGTAGATGATCGCGATGACGCTCATCCAGAGCACCAGAGGCGTGAGCACGTCCGAGCCCACGGGGAACATCGGCAGGCTGAAGCGCAGGAACCCGTAACCGCCCATCTTCAGCAAGATCGCCGCCAGCACGACAGAGCCCGCCGTCGGCGCCTGCACGTGCGCATCGG
>JAWLEL010000379.1:0-2877 GCA_041686165.1 Lentibacter sp. | reverse complement strand
AGCTGGATCGAAGACGCGATCTGATCCTGCCTGACAGTTTCCGGAAGAGCCCCGCCTGCGCGCGGGGCTTTTTTGTCCTCACATCCACCCAAACCTGCGAAACCGCGCGGCAATCGCCTCCTCCGCCTCAGGCCGACCCGCGTTGATAGACCGCTCTTGCCAGAACCACCAAAGATAGCGCGCGAAGTCGGGTTGCAAGTCCGGCACGCGCCCCAGCGCATCCTCCACTCCAAGCTCGTGGACATTCGCCGCGATGTGATGAAAATCTATCTTTGAGAAAAGGGCACAAGGCTTGCCGAAGAAGAACCCGAAAAAGGCCGCCGCCGAGTTCTGGCTCACGACATAGTCGCACCGCGGCAACAGGCTCTCCATCTGCCCCATCACCACGCTGACCCTGTCAAAGCGGTGTTCGAATTTTTCCAGCGCGTCGATATCAGCGGCATCGTATCGCTCCTTGGGATGCATGCCGATCACCACGTCGCGCCGCGTATCATGTGCCAATACCGCCTCGATCATCTCCAGCGGGCTTGCCGCCTGGAAGGACCGCCGCTCCCGAATGCGCCCTTGCAGCGGAATGTAAACAAAGCCGTCACATGCGCTCACGGCCTCGCCGAACATCCGCTTGCGCCAGTTGGCCGCAAAGCGTTCGGCCTTTTGCCGCCGCACGCTGCCCGCCTCGAAAGGCGCCTGCGCCACGTCCCACTCCCAGCGCTTCTCCGAGGCCTCGATCGCCCAGAACGGATAGGCATAGACCCGGCGGATCACCAGCGTATCCGCGCTCATCGGCGGCTTCATGTGAACGAGCGCGCGGCCCCCGCCGTGGCTCAGCCGCGCGCTTTCGTCCGCAAAGTGCACATCAAGCCCCGCATGCGCCAGAACCGCCGTGATCTTGCCGATGAAATTATGATCCCCGGCTTCGGCGCTCCGCCGCATCTGCGGCTCAAGATAGATCGTCACGGGCTTTCTCATGTTCTCTGGCTAGCTTCGCCCGCTCCGGCAAACAAGCGCAACCTTGTGCTGACGGCCCCGAGCCGCCATATATCGAGGCGAACACGAAGGAGGGCCCATGGCAAAGCAGGAATTCCCCGGCTGGCACGGAACCACGATCATCGGCGTGAAGAAAGACGGCCAGGTCGTCATCGCGGGCGACGGGCAGGTGAGCCTCGGCGAGACGGTCATCAAGGGCACAGCTCGCAAGGTGCGCCGCCTCTCTCCCGGGGGCTTTGATGTTCTCGCCGGGTTCGCGGGCAGCACGGCCGACGCCTTCACGCTCCTGGAGCGGCTCGAAGCCAAGCTCGAAGCGACGCCGGGCCAGCTCATGCGCGCCTCTGTCGATCTCGCAAAGGACTGGCGCACCGACAAGTATCTGCAAAAACTCGAAGCCATGCTCATCGTGTCCGACGGCACAAATCTCTTCGTCATCACCGGCGCCGGCGATGTGCTCGAACCCGAGCATGACGTGACAGCCATCGGCTCCGGCGGAAACTACGCCCTCGCCGCGGCCCGCGCCCAGATGGACACGGACAAATCCGCCGAAGACATCGCCCGCAGCGCCATGGCCATCGCCTCGGATATCTGCGTCTACACCAATGGCAACCTGACAGTCGAAACCATAAAAGGCTGAGGCCTTTTTCTTGCCGAAAATATCCCGGGGTGAATTGGCCGAAGGCCAAGAGGGGCAGCGCCCCTCCCCCATGGCGACGCGCAAGGCGCGGCGCAACGAAAGGAAAAACCCATGACCGATCTCACCCCCCGCGAAATCGTCTCCGAACTGGACCGCTTCATCATTGGCCAGAAGGATGCCAAGCGCGCCGTCGCCGTGGCCCTGCGCTCGCGCTGGCGGCGCAAGCAGCTGGCCGACGATCTGCGCGACGAGGTCTATCCCAAGAATATCCTGATGATCGGCCCGACAGGCGTCGGCAAGACAGAGATCAGCCGCCGCCTCGCCAAGCTCGCCAGGGCTCCCTTCATCAAGATCGAAGCCACGAAGTTCACCGAAGTCGGTTATGTCGGCCGCGACGTCGAACAGATCGTCCGCGATCTCGTCGATGCGGCGATCATCCAGACCCGCGAGCATATGCGCGAAGACGTCAAGGCGCGCGCCCATACGGCTGCCGAGGAGCGCGTCATCACCGCCATCGCCGGCGAGGACGCCCGCGAAGGCACCCGCGAGATGTTCCGCAAGAAGCTCAAGGCCGGTGAGCTTGACGACACGGTGATCGAGTTCGACATCGCCGATACGTCCAATCCGCTTGGAATGCTCGACGTTCCCGGCCAGCCCGGCAGCCAGATGGGCATGATGAATCTCGGCGACATCTTCGGCAAGGCCATGGGTGGGCGCACCCAGCGCAAGAAGCTCAGCGTCGCAGAAAGCTATGACATCCTGATCTCGGAAGAAGCCGACAAGCTGCTCGATGACGAGGTGGTCACGCGCACCGCGCTCGAAAGCGTCGAGGAGAACGGCATCGTCTTCCTCGACGAGATCGACAAGGTCTGCGCCGGACAGGAGACGCGCGGCGGTGACGTCTCCCGCGAGGGCGTGCAACGCGATCTCCTGCCGCTCATCGAGGGCACAACCGTCAGCACGAAGCACGGCCCGGTGAAGACCGATCATATCCTCTTCATCGCCTCGGGCGCTTTCCATATCGCGAAACCGTCCGATCTTCTGCCCGAGCTTCAGGGCCGCCTGCCGATCCGCGTCGAATTGCGCGCGCTGACGGAGGGGGATTTTGTCCGCATCCTCACCGAGACCGACAACGCCCTGACGCTGCAATATATCGCGCTCATGGGCACGGAGGATGTCACGGTCGCATTCGCCAAGGACGGGATCGAGGCCCTCGCCCGCATCGCCGCCGAGGTGAACCGCTCCGTCGAGAA
>JAWLEL010000378.1:0-2884 GCA_041686165.1 Lentibacter sp. | reverse complement strand
AGCCGCGCGCCATAACCCAGCGAGAAGAAGAACACGAAACTCGCGCTCATCCCCCCCAATGCGAAGGCGAGCCGGTCGTCATACTGCGCCGAGATCGAGCCCAGCAGGACCACCGTGTCGAGATAGACATGCGGGTTGAGCCAGGTGAGCATCAGAACCGTCCCCAGCACCCCGCGCAGGCTCGCCCGCGCCCGGCCCGAGGAGTCGAGCGCCTCCCCGCCGCGCCAGGCAGCAAGGAAGCTGCGCAGACCATACCAGACAAGAAATGCCGCGCCGCCATAACGCATCACCGTTTCAAGCCACGGCACCGCCTCGGCCAGCGCGCCGAAACCCGCCACTCCGGCGGCGATCAGAAAGGCGTCCGAGACCGCGCAGGCCAGGCAGGTCGCAAACACATGCTCCCGCCGGATTCCCTGCCGCAGCACGAAGGCATTCTGCGCGCCGATCGCGAGGATGAGCGAAAAGCCGAGCGCGAAACCGGCAAGATATGTTTCTGTCATGGACTCTCGCTCCCCAACTCCGATACCGTGATGACCCATCATGATGACACGGGCAAGCGCACAACGTGGCTCTTCCCGTCTCGTCGAGGGCCACCGCCCTGTCAGGGCCGCCCGCGATCTGCGCCAAACCTGCAAGAAGGGCGGAAAGCGGAAGGTCACCACGCTCGTCACGGGTAACGGATCTGCCGAGACGAGGGGGCGCTTTTCATTGCAGGCCTTTTCTGGCGCGACTTCGCGCCAGGCGGGCTGATCCTCCATCACCCGGAATTCTGGAACGCGGTGGCGAACGGTGCTACGCTGACGCCGAAAAACCGCATGGAGAATCTGATGAGACCTCGGCAGATCGTGCTCGCCTTGGGCATTTCAATGGCACCGTCATACGCCCTCGCGCAGTCGGTTTCGCATGAAGCGGCTGCGCGCTCGGTCGCGGAGCTGGGCTATCTGCTCTCGGTTTCGGCCCCGGAGGCGGCAGTCACACTCGAAGGGCCAAGCGGAGAGACCTGGACTCTGCCGCAGCGCGATACAGGCTTCGATCTGCGCTTCAACGGGCCGGCCGACCATACCGGCGACAATGTGCCGGAGCTTATCGTGATCGAGCGGACAAAGCGCAGCGCAGGCACGGTCCATGTGATCGAACTCGGCCCCGACGGACCCCGCGCGCTCTTGCAGCGTAGTGCCTCGAATGCCGAGATGACCGCCTTTGAAAACCTTGCTCCCGGGGACTCGCTCGCCATTCTTGCCTCGGATACGATGAAGGCGGAACCGGAGCCGCGCCAGACGGCCGCGCAGCGAATGGGCGAATTGGGCTATACGATTGAGCGCGAGGGCACGGATACATTGCAGATCCTGAGAAACGGCAAGCCCGTGCACAGCGTGCAGAGCTTTTCGATCCGTCTGCATGGTCCGGCCTACATGAGCGAAAGCGACGATCCCGGTGTCCTGATCCTGTCGGCGAACAGCCGCAGCTTCTCCGATCTCGTGCTGGTCGAACTGACGGAGGATGGCGCGGAAGTCCGGTTTTCGGAGAACGGGTTCACCCGCGACATGACCGGTCTGTTCACCAAAGCCATCGACAGGGTCGAGGCCGGTCAGCCCGCGCTTCACTCAGTCCGCCCGGGACCCATCGAGCGCCCAGAGATTCCAGACCTGAAGCTTCGCGACTGAACGCCCAGCGCCCGATTGCTCGGCAGCGGATCATTCGCTGCCCGGAATGCCGCAACGGGCCATGAAAAGCGACAAGGCAGCTTTGTCCTGCGGTTCGGGACCATTCTCGATAAGGACAACCCGCTCTCCGCCATAGAGCATCTCGACCGATCCCGCCTCCTCGAGACGTTCGAAGAGGCCCGTTTGCCGCCCCACCGTGCCGATCGGATACCAATCGCCGGTCTGGTCATTGATCTGCGGCATCAGCCTCAATGGCATTTCCATGCCATCGGCCACAAGCGCAACCTGGTTCGGAACCTGGTCCTGGCTGTCATGGCTGCGATCCACGAGCACCCAGATATCATCGCCGTTGTCGGGGCAGCGGAAGCGGATCTGGCTGTAGGTCTCGCCGCCATCGCCCTGCGCGCGCCAGCCCAGCTCCGCCGCGGTGGCGAGATCCCAGGAGCCCGGAATGAACGCCCAGTGGCCGGGTGACGGCGCGGGCTCGGGCGCATCCTGCACGAGGGGGCGGCGTCCGTCCCGCCCAAAGGCGATGCTCTCGCCCCGGGCCAGCGCGGCGGCCTGATCGTCGGTCAGATGCTCGTAGGTCGACAGGATGTCGGGGGTCATGCCCTGTTCCTCGTGAAGGATGACGAACCCGTCGCTGCGCATCTCGGCCAGCACGAAATGTGCCGCGCTGCGCGCCCGCCGCCAAATCACCGTGAAGTTCGCATTGCCATTGCCGGTCATGTCGCGCACGCCGCGCAGAACGAAAAGCGGATCGCCCGGATCCTGGCTGACCTCGAAGACGGTCTCGCCATGGTGCGTCACGGTCAGCTCGCCAGGCTCGAGCAGCAGCTTGTAGCCGGGATTGAGCGATTGCGCGGCAGCGGCCCCGGCCCCAAGGGCGAGCGCGGCGGCGGCCATGCAGATACGTCTGAACACCTTCGGTCTCCTTTGTCTCAGTCGTTGCGCAGCGCGGCATCAAGCTCCAGCGCGCGCGCCTCATCGTTTTCGCGGACCCGCTCGAAAAGCGCCCTGCTCGCCTCGGTGAGGTCCACGAGCCGCTTCGCCAGCGCAACCTCCAGCGCCTCGAAATGCCGGATCGCCCTGGCCTGGCTCGCCAGGATCGAGGCGTCGGAGTCCGCCGTCTCCTTCCAGCTCTGCATGCTTTGCGGCAAAAGCAGCGCCCCGGCGATGTCGGAATAGCCCGCAAGGCCGGAGACAGGATCGGTCGGCAC
>JAWLEL010000033.1:0-12551 GCA_041686165.1 Lentibacter sp. | reverse complement strand
GCATCGCGTCCCACTCCTCGAACTTCAAAGGGCGGTTGTCCATGCAGGACGGCAGGCGGAAGCCGTGCTCTGCCAGCGTGAACTTGCGCCGGTAGTCGCCCTTGTACATCCCGCCGATCTGCGGCACCGAGACGTGGCTTTCATCGGCGAAGACAATGGCATTGTCGGGGATGAACTCGAAGAGCGTGGGCGGCGGCTCGCCCGGGGCGCGGCCCGTGAGGTAGCGTGAATAGTTCTCGATCCCGTTGCACACGCCGGTCGCTTCCAGCATCTCGAGGTCAAAGTTGGTGCGCTGCTCGAGGCGCTGGGCCTCCAGAAGCTTGCCCTCCTCCACAAGCTGGTCGAGCCGTGTGCGCAGCTCTTTCTTTATGGCGAGAATGGCCTGCTGCATCGTCGGCTTGGGCGTGACGTAGTGCGAATTGGCATAGACGCGCACGCGGTCCATTGCGGACGCCTTCTCTCCAGTCAGAGGGTCGAACTCGGTGATGCTCTCCAGCTCCTCGCCGAAAAACGAGAGCCTCCAGGCACGGTCTTCAAGGTGTGCAGGCCAGACCTCCAGGCTGTCGCCGCGCACACGGAAGCTGCCGCGCTGGAAGGCGTGATCGTTGCGCTTGTATTGCTGGGCCACGAGATCGGCCATGATCGCGCGCTGGTCATAGTCCTTGCCGACATGAAGGTCCTGCGTCATGGCGCCATAGGTCTCGACCGAGCCGATGCCGTAGATGCAGGAGACCGAGGCCACGATGATCACGTCGTCGCGCTCCAGAAGCGCCCGCGTGGCCGAGTGGCGCATGCGGTCGATCTGCTCGTTGATCTGGGATTCCTTCTCGATATAGGTGTCCGAGCGGGCGACATAGGCCTCTGGCTGGTAGTAATCGTAGAAACTGACGAAATACTCCACGGCGTTGTCGGGAAAGAAGCCCTTGAACTCGCCGTAGAGCTGGGCAGCCAGCGTCTTGTTGGGGGCAAGGATGATCGCGGGGCGTTGTGTCCGCTCGATCACCTTGGCCATGGTGAATGTCTTGCCCGTGCCCGTGGCGCCAAGAAGAACCTGGTTGCGTTCGCCCGCGTTCACACCGGCTTCCAGCTCGGCGATGGCCGTGGGCTGGTCGCCGGCGGCGGAGAACTCCGTGTGCATCACGAACCGCTTGCCACCCTCGAGCTTTTCACGCTCCTTCACCTCCGGCGCGGCGGCGTGCATCATCGGCATTTCCCCTGATGCGGTCGATTTGTCGGAATGGGCGTAGGGCATGGAGCAATCGCTTTTCTGGCTGAAGGTTCAGACTTGTGCCTTGAGGGCGAAATTGCAAGAGCGCGCTGCACCGCAAATGACGGGCCTTCGCGGCGCTCGGCGCAGGTGCGCCCGGGCAGCGGCGCGATTCGACCTTGCGGCGCAAGGCGTTTTTGCCGATAAACGGCTCAGGTTCACAGGAGCACGTCCCATGCCCGCACGCATCTACAAGCCAGCCCGCAACGTCATGCAGTCCGGCACTGCCAGATCGAAGCGCTGGGTGCTGGAATTTGCCCCGGCGTCGCGCCGCGAGGTCGATCCGCTCATGGGCTGGACCTCGTCGGAAGACACCCAGGCGCAGGTCAAGCTACGCTTTGACAGCAAGGCCGCGGCGCTCAAATATGCCGAAGCCCACGGGATCGAGGCGATCGTGCAGGAGCCCAAGACCCGCAAGCTCAATATCCGCGCGGGTGGCTATGGCGAAAACTTCGCCACCAACCGACGCGCGCCCTGGACACACTGAACAGGCCTTGCAAAGAGCTCTTGCCTTGCGCGCGGCTTTTTCGCAAACAGGGCTCAAGCGGTCCCTTAGCTCAACTGGATAGAGCAGCTGACTTCTAATCAGCAGGTTGAGGGTTCGAGTCCTTCAGGGATCGCCAGTTTGCTCGCTCAATGACACCAGCTTGTCGGTTCTTGTGTCTCCCCGAAATCGCGCTTTTTTTTGCAAACGCCCCCGCGCTCATCCGGGCTGGGCGAGCGCAACTCCTTCCAGCCAGGCCTTCACGACGGCGACGTCGGCGGACAGCTCTTCGGCCATGCCCCCCGTGAAGGTTTCAAAAGCCGCGCGCTGGGCCGGGTTGAGGCCGACGAGGACAGGAATATCACGGCTGAGCGCCTCGCCGATGAGCCCGCGAAAGCCGCGCCCCTCGGCCTCGACCTTGCCGAACTTGTTGACGATGAGCAGATCTGCGCCTTGCTCGAGTGTTGCCGTGGTCTCGCCGACGGCTGTTTCCAGAGCTGAAGGATCGAGCGAGCAGCCGCTCGCGCCCGGGCCGAGATCCTGCGAAATCCGGATTGTCATACCTTCTGGAAGAAGCTTCAGCCGCATTTCCCGCCGTTCGGAGACGGTGTCTGACACGTTGATCTGGACAACGCCTGCAACGCGCCATCCCGCGCGCAGGGCGTCTTCGGCAAACCGGGCCAGAAAGCGATCTGTCGCGCCCTTGGGCGACAGGGTGAGGAAGGCGATTTTCATGGCAGGATCGGCACCTGACCTTAGGCGCACGTGCTGCCGGCGGGGGCGCAGAAATGCGTGTAAAGCATGCCGATCAGCTCGGTGGTCTTCTCGTCGGCGAGTGAGTAGTAGATCGTCTTGCCCTCGCGGCGGGTGGTCACGAGGCCGTCGTCGCGCAAGCGGGCCAGCATCTGGCTCACGGCGGCCTGGCGCATGGACAGAAGCTCTTCCAGTTCCCCAACCGATTTCTCGCCCGAGCCCAGATGGCAAAGGATCATCAGCCGCCCCTCATGGGCCAGCGTCTTGAGATAGCGCGACGCATCCAAGGCGTTCTGTGCCATTTCATCGGCGGGAACTTCGATTGTTTCTAGCATATGCCCGGCTCACATCTGTTTTCGTCTATATATCATGCCTCAAGGCACTTGGCGAGGCCAAGCATGCCCCGTGCATCGTGCGCCTTGCTTCTGCGAAGCGACAGCATCGACGGGGGTTGCCTCACCTTCGGATCATTATATATACAATAAACAGAATATGAAAAGAGGTATCCCATGGCCGGAAAGAAACTTACATGCCTCGAATGCGGACAGGTGAACCGCGTGCCGACAGAGAAACTGGGCGCAGGGCCGAAATGCGGCACATGCGGAGCGGGATTGCTGAGCGGCAAGGCGATGGAAATCGACCTTGCGACATTGCAGAAAGCGGCCCGCAATGACGAGCTGCCTCTCGTGGTGGACTTCTGGGCGCCTTGGTGCGGCCCGTGCCGGATGATGGCGCCGGAATTCTCGAAGGCCGCTGACGCGCTGAAGGGGCGCGCCAGGCTTGTGAAGCTGAATACGGAAGATCACCCCCAAGCGGGTGCGACCTACGGCATCCGAGGCATCCCGACGATGATCCGGTTTGCGGGTGGCCGGGAAGCGGCGCGACAGTCCGGCGCGATGCAGGCGAGCGCCATTTCGAAGTGGGTGGGGTAAGCCCAGGTAGCTTACCCCTGAAGCGCTCTGTCTCTTGCTCGGGATGAGGAAACCATCTGTCTTCCCGGGGTGCCTTTAGGGCAGCCCCGGCGCAACGACGATCACTCCCCTGTCACGGTCAACCCGAGCATCCGCCAGCCCTGCATGCCGGCGCGGTAGTAATAGACTTTCTCGGCGGGAAAGCCCGCCTCGATCATGCGACGCGCGGCTGTCGGTGACTGGCCACACCACGGGCCATTGCAATAAAGAGCTGCGCTTTTCACGCCCTCGCCATCGCAGATGAACCCTTCGAAATCGGGCTCGCAACCAAGCTCGCCCAGACGGTCGGCCGCCTCCGTGTATGGCACGTTCACAGCCCCGGGGATCGCCCCGCCCTCGAAGTCACGCGGGACACGGCCATCTATGACGACCACGTCGGGATCATTGAGAAACTCCATGAGCTCCAACTCACCGATCGGCGTGACGCCTTGTGCCGGAACGATGGGCTGGATGCAGAAATTCGGACAGGAGCGCGAGGTTTTTGCCCATTCGCCGCTGATACGGTTTTCGGTGTCCTGAATGCGCGAAATCTCCACCGCGCCATCAGCTGTCTCGACGGTGACCGTCGGCATGTCCTCGGTAATCGCCACGTCCTGCGCAGATGCCATGCCCGCCACAAGCGCCAGACAAATTGTCAATACTCTCATCTCAAACCTCCTTGATATGGGTAATACCGTAGCATGGAGCCTAAGCGCCTGGCCGTGCAAGTTCAAAGCGTTGCGGTGCAATGAGCGCAAATGCGCTCCGGCCGAAGTCGAATGGATTAGCGGGGAAGTCGCTGAAACCGCTTTTGCGCGTCCTGCAATGCTTGTCCTTGCACGGATGTCTCGCCTCGGAGCGCTCTTCGCGGTTGCGGTCCTGGCAGGCACGCGGCTCGGGCGCGCAACGCGGTGCCGCCCGCTGCTTATTCGATGCGCGTGTCAAGCTCTCCGCGATCAAGCCAGACGCCGCGGCAACGCTGCAATAGCCGGTCTCCACTCCGCTTCAGTCAGCCATGACAAGCGTTTGTCCATCTACCGGGCATTTCATGTCGCGACACCCCTTTGACGCCCGGACAGGCAAAGGCAGGTTGGCGTCAAGTCGCGTTAACCAATCCTTTACCTCGGTTAACCATTCTCCTCTCATGGGAGGACGCATGCTTCGCTTGGCACTTGTCGCAATATTGCTTGCATCACAGGCTTTCGCCGGCCCTTGGCCCCGGGAAAAGAAGAGCATTTTTGCGATGACCTCCTACCAGATCTCTGCGCAGGATCTCAGTGGCCCCGTCGATGCATACTACAGCGGATATTTTGAATACGGGCTCGGGAACAGGCTCACCCTGGGCGCGGACAGCGGGCACAGCGTGTCCGGAGATTCCAAGTTCGTCCTCTTCTTGCGAAGATCAATGGCACTGCAGGATAGCGGCCATATCTTCGCCGCAGAGCTGGGCCTGGGCCAGATCGGCACCGATGCCGTCGTGCGGCCCGGCCTGTCCTATGGCTACGGTTTCTCGGGCGCGCGCGGTTCGGGTTGGCTCTCAGTCGATCTGCTCTTCGAGCATCACGTCGGAATGGACCGAACCGACGCCAAGGCCGACATCACTTACGGGCGCAACCATGCGCGCGGCTTCAAGAGCATCTGGCAGTTGCAGGCCGGCAAGCAAAGGGGCGATCCGTCGTTCTTGCGGCTCGCCCCTTCCGTCGCGGTACCCGTCGGGTCAAGGACACATCTGGAACTCGGGATGTCCACCGGCCTGCGCGGCCCCTCCGAATACGGGCTCAAGTTCGGGGTTTGGCACGAGTTCTGATGCCGCCCTGTCAGATCGGGTTATCGGCACGCATAGATACCAGGACCCGCCCCCGCACGGGCTGGGCCCATTTGAGATGAACCTGGTCCTTGTTGGGCCCTTCCGCGAGCTCAACGTAGGGCATCTCGTAGCGTTTGACGTTGCTGGCGTTTCGGATGGGCCCTTCCGCCACGACGGATTCAACCTTGCGCGCCCAACCACCGAAGGGCAGCTGCGGCGCTCCGTCAATCTCCCATGTGTCGCTTTCAGTCTGCTCCTCATGGCTCGTGACGAATGGATTCACTGTCGCCACATCGACGGCGTTGTACATGTTATCGCGCCAACTGATGTTTCTCATCCTGCCATAGTCGAACCCTGCGAAGCTGGTATCGATGCGCTCGACCCGTTCGATGCTTCCGGCGATGGTTCGGAAGAAATTGCCCTGCACGTTGAGCCCGTTGATGAAGTGGCCCGGCCCATGCGGTTTGACGACGATGAAGCTGAACCAGGGAGCCACATGACTTGAGAGGAAGATGTTGTTCGAGATGTTGAGCTGGCTGAACGAGAACTCCGCTGAGAAATCGGGCTCGGCATCATGTTCGTTCGTCCACTCGATGAAGCAATTGTCGATGTAGTTGCCATCGACGGTCGCGCGGCAGTTGGTGCCGGTAAAGACAAGCCCCGCAAGGCGCAAACCGTTCGAAGCACCGTCGCCCTGGAAGAAGTGGTTGCCGGTGATGATCGAGCCGGAGCCGCCGACGATCGCGTAGTGACGGAACTTCACAACGCGGTTGTTGCGCAGCTTCACGTCATTGCCGTTGGTGTTCAGAGCGATGGAGGTGCGATCCTGCGAGGGGACGGGGTTCTCGTTCGACAGGAACTGGCACCTGTCCACATGCATCCCCTGGCACCCATCGCCCGGGCTGGTGATGCCCCGATCCTTCGGCCCGGTGAAGAAACAGTTCTCGACCGAGAAGATGAGACCGTTGGGCGCCAGCAGGATGCCGCTGCAATTTCCGCGCAGGCGAAACTCGACATCCTTGATCGAGAAGCGATCCAGATCGTCCATACCGCTGAAATCAAGCGCATACTTGAAGCGCCGGAAGGTGAAGTTCTGCGTTCCGTCCGCGTCATAAAGCTGCCGCGACAGAGTCAGCTCCTGGGCCGCGATGTTCTTGGCCTTGACATAGACTTCACGCCCGACACCATTGCCTTCCACGAGCGACCCGACCGGGATATTGGCCACATCGGTCACACCGGTGAGCCGCCACTTGTTCGACGGAGAGTATGTCGCCTGGCTGGTAAAGACCTCGGTGTCCCAGTCCGCGCTCGGCTGCACATCGAGCTGGCCGTTGTGAATATGCCGGCGCGTCGAGTAGTTGCTCCGGCCCGTGACCGCGCGCATGTCGACCGGGCGTGTCAGGTTCACGCGGCGGCCGTCCATGTCGAGCGAGTCGTGATCGCCGTTCGAAAAGAGCGCGCGCACGGCCTTCTTGAAACCCTCTTCCTCGTCGCCAAACGCGTCGATATAGGCCGGCAGGTTGAAGTTCTTGGTCAAGCCCAGAGAGTGCTCATCGGCCATGGTCACCGTGCCCTCGAAACGCACGCGGCTTTCGAATGTCATGTCATCACCGAGAAAATAGGTGCCCTTGGATATGATGACCGTGCGCCCGTCTGCTGCGGCATCTGCTGCCTCGAAAGCCGCCAGGTCATCGGTGCTGCCGTCACCCAGGGCGCCGAAGTCCCGGACATCGACACTGGCCATCATGTCCTGCAGGAAGGCACTGGTTATGTCTTCGATGACGATATCGTCGATCCGGACGACGCTGCCAGTGGTGCCGGTCAGATCGAGCCCGAAATGGCCGTATATCGCATCCCTGCCCCAGGCCATGTCGACACCGTTGCGCGTGCCGATACCGATGATCGCGCTGACCTCGACCACATCGCCGAAGGCCGACAGCGTTGTGCTGGGGCCGGTTTCCGTCACGCCAGCCAGATGCGCGCCCCCGGCAGCGCCCGCCCAGGCGGCGATACGCACCGATGGCAGCGGCCCGCTCACAGCTTTGACCCGGGCGCGCACGCGCAGGTAACAGCCGGGCAAAAGAGGGGTTTCGCCCATGTAGCGCAGCCGCTCAAGGGCGCTGGTCTTGACAAGTTCGAGGCAGCCGCCGAAGTCGGCATCTGCAGGCACGAACGCGGCATTCGCTGCGTTATCATAGGTGTCGGTTCCGGGCGTTCCCGTCTGGCTCGACCAGACATCCAGACCTTCCGAGAACGCCGGGGGCATCAGTTGCAGGCCATCGGTAATCACTTTGTTCATGAGTTTCCTTTCCACGCCGAAGCGGCGCTGGTCAAACCTTCGTCACAGCGCGGGACGTGCCCGCGGGAGAAAGGAAATACTCACGGAAAGTTAACGAGGCTTGAGACCACCGTTCGTGGCCGCGCCTTCAGCGTGATCAGCCTGTGAGAGCGGCTTTCACCTTCGGACCAGCGACACCGAAGTCGATCTGGCCGGTATAGCTGGCTTTCAGCGTCGCCATCACCTTGCCCATGTCGCGGATGCCTTCTGCGCCCGTCTCACTGATCGCCGCGGCGATGGCCTTGTCCACCTCTTCCTCTGTGAACTGCCGCGGGAGAAACTCTTCGATCACCTCGATCTCGCTGCGCTCGCGCTCCGCAAGGTCAAGCCGACCGCCTTCCTCGTAGACACGTGCACTTTCCTGGCGCTGCTTGATCATCTTTCCGAGAATGGCCATCACCTCGTCATCGCTCACGCCAACATCATTGCCCTCGACACGCACCGCAATATCGCGGTCCTTGATGGCTGCATTGATGAGCCGAAGCGTCGAAAGCCGCTTGCTGTCCTTGTTCTTCATCGCCTGATTAAGGGCCGTCTTGATCGCGTCGCGCATGGGGATTGGTCCGCCTTCAGGGTCAATTCGAGCTTCCCACAGTAGCCAATTCACATTGCGGTGGCAACAGCAGCGACTGCCCTTGACCGCTCGGCCACCCGGGCCTAAACACGGCACGATCTATCAGCCGGAGAGACTCGATATGGCGCAGGAAACATCCTCGCATCCGACCGCATGCCTTGCCCTTGCGGACGGCACTGTTTTTTATGGTCACGGCTTCGGGGCAACCGGCCAGCGCACCGCCGAGCTTTGTTTCAACACGGCGATGACCGGCTACCAGGAAATCATGACGGATCCGTCCTATGCCGGTCAGATCGTCACGTTCACCTTCCCCCATATCGGCAATACCGGCGTGAACCCCGAAGATGACGAGACTGGCGATCCCGTCGCGGAAGGCATGGTCGTCAAATGGGACCCAACGGAGCCGAGCAACTGGCGCTCTGTCCAGACACTTTCGGACTGGCTCAGCGCGCGCGGCAGGATCGCCATCGGAGGTCTCGACACACGTCGGCTCACCCGCGCGATCCGGAGCCAGGGCGCACCGCATGTCGCCCTCGCGCATGATCCGGACGGCAATTTCGACACCGATGCGCTGGTCGCCGCTGCCCGCGGCTTTGCCGGGCTGGAAGGCATGGACCTCGCCAAAGAGGTGACCTGCGCGCAATCCTATTACTGGAACGAGATGCGCTGGGCCTGGCCCGAAGGCTATCGTCCGCAAACGGACCCCAAGCACAAGGTCGTCGCGATTGATTACGGGGCGAAGCGGAACATCCTGCGCTGCCTCGCGTCGGCCGGTTGCGATGTGACGGTACTTCCCGCGAGCGCAACGGCAGAAGATGTTCTGGCGCATGCGCCCGATGGGGTCTTTCTCTCCAACGGCCCAGGCGATCCGGCGGCAACCGGAACCTATGCCGTGCCGATGATCCGCGAGTTGCTGGACAAGACCGAGTTGCCGATCTTCGGCATCTGCCTCGGTCACCAGATGCTGGCGCTTGCGCTCGGCGGCAAGACAGTGAAGATGAACCACGGGCACCACGGCGCAAACCACCCGGTCAAGGACCATGACACCGGGAAGGTCGAGATCACCTCGATGAACCATGGGTTCGCCGTTGACGGGCCAAGCCTGCCCGACGGTGTGCGCGAGACGCATATTTCGCTGTTTGACGGATCAAACTGCGGCATTTCCATGCGTGACCGGCCAGTTTTTTCGGTTCAGCATCACCCCGAAGCAAGCCCCGGGCCCCAGGACAGCTTCTATCTCTTCGAGAAGTTCGCAAGACATATGGCCGAGCGTTAACCATCCTCTACGCGCGTTAACTTCCTTTTAACCTGTTGTTAACGATGAATTAACCCCAACTTTCTAAGATCACCTCGTCAGGAATTTGTTGGGGAAGCACAGATGGTAGCGCTCCGAAGGGACAGCGCCGCTGCCGAAAGCAATTTCGGCCAGTATTTGGTTTCGGCGGGCCGAATTGCTGCAGGCGATCTGATGCAGGCCCGCTCTGAAGCGCGGCGAGTGAATTGCTCCCTGGCTGCAAGCCTCACATCCTCGGGCCTGCTCTCTGGAGACGAGCTGGCTATCGCCCAATCCGCGTTCAACGGGCTGGCCTTCGTTGCTCTGAATGAGTCCCCTCCGGATGACGCGCTCTGCGAGCTATTCGACACCTCGCTCCTCCTGCGCTATCGTGTCATTCCGTGGCGTCGGGCGGGTGGCACCGTAACCTTCGTGATTTCCGACAGCGACAACTTCACCGAATTCCTGAACCACGTTCACCTTGATGCCGATGCCGTGCCCTTTGTTTTTGCGGCACCGTCGGACATCATCAACTGGCTGACGACGCATCACCGTCAGGCTCTCACACGCCGCGCCGCAGCGCGCGTTCCCGAGGCCGAAAGCTGTCGAACCTGGGAGCGGCACACCAACACCAAGCGACTGGCGCTCACCACCGCCGGCCTCAGCGCCTTCGGTGTAACGGTCTTCCTTTTGCCACAGCTCGCATTTGCGATTTTTGCAATCTGGGCCATCGCGACATTGCTGATCTCCTCGGTTCTCAGGCTCACTGCTTACAGCGCAGAAATTTCGGCGGAGCCGAACGATGCGCCTCCGCCCTGCCCCACCCATGCCTTGCCGAGGATCTCGGTCCTCGTTCCGCTCTTCAAGGAGCGCGAAATCGCCGGGGCGTTGTTGCAGCGCCTCGCAAGGCTCAGCTATCCAAAGTCATTGCTCGATATCGTGCTGGTCGTGGAAGAGAACGACAGGCTCACCAAGGACACGATCGCAGCCGCCGACCTTCCGCCCTGGATCACCTGCGTGGATGTACCCGAAGGCGCGCCCAAGACGAAACCGCGCGCCATGAACTATGCGCTGGATTTTTGCCGAGGTGACATCATCGGGATTTGGGACGCCGAAGACGCGCCTGCCTCAGATCAGCTCGAAATTGTTGCCAGATACTTTCACAGCGCGCCCGAAGATGTCGTCTGCCTGCAAGGCGTGCTCGACTACTACAACAGCCGCCAGAACTGGCTCGCTCGCTGTTTCACGATCGAATACGCCGCCTGGTTCCGGCTTATCCTGCCTGGAATGGCACGGCTCGGCTTCGCGATTCCCCTGGGCGGGACGACGCTTTTCTTTCGCCGCAAGCCGCTGGAAGAGCTTGGCGGGTGGGATGCCCACAATGTCACCGAGGACGCCGATCTCGGTTTCCGGCTTGCCCGGCATGGCTATCGCACCGAGGTGATCCCGACGCGCACGGGCGAAGAGGCCAATTGCAAGGCCTGGCCCTGGATCAAGCAAAGATCGCGATGGCTCAAGGGCTACATGGTCACCTATCTTGTCCACATGCGCGCGCCGAAACTGCTTTTGAAGCAACTTGGCCCATGGCGCTTCCTGGGGTTCCAGGTTCATTTCGTCACCGCGCTTTCACAGGTTATTCTTGCGCCGGTTCTATGGAGTTTCTGGCTGGTTCTGTTCGGCTTCGCCCATCCCTTGGAAACCTTCATCTCGCGTGATTTGCTCATGGCCCTGGGGCTCGCCTTTCTCGCCATCGAACTGATCAACGCGCTCATCAATGCCACCGCCTCTGCGCGGCCCGGCCTCCGGCACCTGTTCGTCTGGGTTCCGACCATGCATTTCTATTACCCGCTCGGTGCCATTGCCGCCTACAAGGCGCTCTACGAGCTGGTGATCAAGCCTTACTACTGGGACAAGACACAGCATGGGCTCTCGCTCGGTCACCTCAACAAGAGGCAAGGCGCACACGCCACTTCAGGCCCCGGAGTCAAGCTTCAGCCGGGTCACGAAAGCCTTTGAAATATGTGATTTGAGCTTGTCCCTTGCGGCGATCTCATCACGGTTCTCGATCGCCCGGACAATGGCATCGTGCTCCTCCAGTGCCTTCGTGCTGCGCCCTTCAGCCGCAAGTGACGTGGTCGCCATCAAGGCCATGGACTGGTGCAGCAAGTTGAGCTGCTGAACGAGAAAACGGTTGTGCGAGGCCAAGTGGATCTGCCTGTGAAACCGCCTGTTGGCCTGTGCGAGTGCGCCCGGATCGTTGACCAAGGCGCGGTCTTCCTCGACCATGTCACGCAGAACACGCATTTCCTCGTCCGTTGCATGGCGCGCCGCGAGTTGCGCGGCCAGCCCTTCAAGCTCGGCACGCACGGCATAGAGCTCGGCCATCTGGTTGTGATCAAGCGATGCAACGATCAGGCTTCGCCCGTCCCGTGCCAGCAAAGATTGCGTCTCAAGCCGCTGCAAAGCCTCGCGGATCGGTGTCCGGGAAACACCGAACCGCTCTGCGAGCTCGTTCTCCACGAGGCGGTCCCCGGGCTTGTAGTCGCCCATATCGATCGCCTCGAGGATCAGGCTGTAGGCGTCCTTTTGCGGCGTGCGTTGTTCTTTCATTTCGGCCTTGGCCCCGGCTCTGCTTTTATTTGATCGCGCCATCGTGCATGTCTTGCGCCAATTTGCAATCGCGCCTAGCGTCACGCCATGCCTCGCGAATACTTCTCTCATGTCGATACCTGGGTCTTCGACCTCGACAATACGCTTTACCCGCCGCATATGCGCCTCTTCGACCAGATCGAAGTGAAGATGACCGATTTCGTCATGCAAACACTCGGTGTCGCGCGGGTCGAGGCGGACAGGCTGCGCAGCCGCTACTGGGCCGAATACGGTACCACGCTCGCCGGTTTGATGCATCATCACGACATCGACCCGGAACCCTACCTCGCACAGGTGCACGATATTTCCTTCGCGCCGCTGGCGCCCGATCATGACCTCGCCAAGCGCATCTCCGCGCTTTCCGGGCGCAAGATCGTCTACACCAACGGAACCGCCGCCTACGCGCAAAACGTGCTGGGCGCGCGTGGCCTGTCGGGCCTGTTCGATGCGGTCTAC
>JAWLEL010000032.1:0-12647 GCA_041686165.1 Lentibacter sp. | reverse complement strand
ATGCCTTTCCCTGGTTCGAGGCGAAGAGAAAATTCGCGGATTACCTGCACGCGATCGGCTGAGCCGCGTCGGCCATATTCCGGTCATTTTTTGTCGATAGTTTTTTCGCCGAACGGGGGACAGATGCGGCAAGCACGGCCCCGAAACGAGCAGGCAGGCGACATGATGCGACAGAAAACCGGGGCCGGACGGCCTGACAGGACCGTGATCACCTATGGCACTTTCGATCTGCTGCATGTCGGGCACGTGCGGCTCTTGCGCCGGATCGCCGAGCTGGGCCGCCAGGTGATCGTGGGCTGTTCGACCGATGAATTCAACGCGCTCAAGGGAAAGAAAACGATCGTGCCTTATGAGGATCGTGTCGAGATGCTGCTGGCGTGTCGTCATGTCGATGCTGTCTTTCCCGAAGAGTGCTGGGAGCAGAAGCCCGGGGACATCAAGGTCTATGGCGCTGACATGTTCGTCATGGGTAGCGATTGGGCGGGCAGGTTCGATGATTTGACAGAGCATTGCGAAGTGCTTTACCTTCCGAGAACGCCGGATGTCTCCAGCACGCAGATCAAGCAGGACATCCGGACCAGCCCGCAGGCGCGCAAAGCCGCGCTCAGTCTGATCAAGGGATGAGCGGGATACATTCCGAAATCGCTATTGCAACTTGCCGCAAGACTTCATAAATACACTCCCGCAAGCAGCGTGCGATTCGTCGTGCGCTGTTTTGCATTCGTCCAAGACGGTGGGTGAGGGGCAATCGGCCTTTCTTAATATCCTGCCTGAGACGGGAAAACAGCGGATTTTTCGGGGAGCAATCCTCGGGTGATCTTGGCTTTGCCCCGTATTCGGACATGAGTGCCGGTCTTTACAAGGCCGGCAGAACTGAGCCGGGGGGCAACCCCCAAATTTGGAGTAAAACTGTGGATAGAGCCCAGAAAGAGAAAGTGGTCGATGAACTCGGCCAGATCTTCGAAAGCTCTGGCGTTGTTGTGGTCGCACACTATGCCGGTCTGACAGTTGCTGAGATGCAGGACCTTCGTGCCCGTGCCCGTGAGGCAGGTGGGTCGGTTCGTGTCGCCAAGAACAGGCTCGCCAAGATCGCCCTTGAAGGAAAACCCATCTCCGAGATGGGTGAGCTCCTGACGGGCATGACCGTTCTGACCTATTCCGAGGACCCCGTGGCTGCGGCCAAGGTTGCCGAGGATTATGCCAAGGAGAACCAGAAGTTCGAGATCCTTGGCGGGGCCATGGCGGGAGATATCCTTGACCGTGCCGGCGTGACAGCCGTGTCGAAACTGCCTTCGCGCGAGGAGCTTCTCTCCTCGATCGCTGGCATGATCGGCGCGCCTGCTTCGAATATCGCCGGTGCGATTGGCGCACCTGCTTCAAACATCGCTTCCATCCTTTCGACCATCGAAGAGAAGGCAGCGTAAGCAACCTGAATGGCTGGCGTGTGAAACCCCGCACGTTGGAACACAACTTATCAAACGGAGCCCGGTAAAATGGCTGATCTGAAAAAACTCGCAGAAGAGATCGTTGGTCTGACGCTTCTCGAAGCACAAGAACTCAAAGACATCCTCAAGGATGAATACGGCATCGAGCCCGCTGCTGGCGGCGCTGTCATGATGGCTGGCCCTGCAGATGGCGGTGGCGGCGAAGCGGCTGAAGAGCAAACGGAATTCGACGTGATTCTCGTTTCCGCAGGCGCCTCCAAGATCAACGTGATCAAGGAAGTTCGCGGCATCACGGGCCTTGGCCTGAAAGAAGCCAAAGAGCTCGTCGAAGCTGGCGGCAAGGCGATCAAGGAAGGTGTCGATCAGGCGGAAGCCGACGAGATCAAAGGCAAGCTGGAAGCAGCTGGCGCCGAAGTCGAGCTCAAGTAATCGGCTTGTCGCAAGGCGTGTGTCTTGCGTGAAATCAGGCTGGGCAGGGAGAAATCCGTGCCCAGCCGAACCTGTCTTAGAAAGGGTCTCGCGCAGAGGCGTTTTCTAAGGCGCGGTTCGACGGTCGGGAGGCTCTCTTGGGACGAGAGCCGGGAATTGACCAGAAACGCTCTGTCTCGAGGGGAGCAATCACGGTGCCCGACGTGGTTGGCTTTCGATGAGAAAAGAAAAAGGTGATATCGACCATGGCGCAAACCTACCTTGGCCAGAAACGTCTTCGTAAATACTTTGGTAAAATCCGCGAGGTTCTGGAGATGCCGAACCTCATCGAGGTTCAGAAATCTTCCTATGATCTTTTCCTGGATTCCGGCGATCAGCCCGAGCCCATGGACGGCGAAGGCATCAAGGGTGTTTTCCAGTCGGTCTTCCCGATCAAGGATTTCCACGAGACTTCGGTTCTCGAATTTGTCGATTACGAGCTCGAGGAACCCAAATACGACGTGGAGGAATGCCAGCAGCGCGACATGACTTACAGCGCGCCGCTCAAGGTGAAACTGCGGCTTATCGTGTTCGATGTCGACGATGACACGGGGGCCAAGTCGGTCAAGGACATCAAGGAGCAGGACGTGTTCATGGGCGACATGCCCCTGATGACACAGAACGGCACCTTCGTCGTGAACGGAACAGAGCGCGTGATCGTTTCCCAGATGCACCGCTCGCCGGGCGTGTTCTTCGACCATGACAAGGGCAAGACGCATGCTTCGGGCAAGCTGCTCTTCGCCTGCCGCATCATCCCCTATCGCGGCTCCTGGCTCGACTTCGAGTTTGACGCCAAGGACATCGTCTTCGCGCGGATCGACCGCCGCCGGAAGCTTCCCGTCACGACGCTGCTCTACGCGCTTGGACTCGACCAGGAAGGCATCATGGATGCCTATTACGACACTGTCGATTACAAGCTCAAGAAGAAGGGCAAGACGACGCAGGGCTGGGTCACCAAGTTCTTCCCACAACGTGTCCGTGGGACGCGCCCGACATATGACCTTGTCGATGCCAAGTCCGGTGAAGTGATCGCCGAGGCGGGCAAGAAAGTCACACCGCGCGCTGTCAAGAAGCTGATCGACGAAGGCAACGTCAGCAACCTGCTCGTGCCGTTCGAGCAGATCGAGGGCAAGTTCGTCGCGAAGGACCTCATCAACGAGGAAACCGGCGCAATCTACGTGGAAGCGGGCGATGAGCTGACGCTCGAACGCAACAAGGATGGCGAGATTACCGGCGGCTCCATCATGGAGCTTCTGGAGGCGGGCTTCACGGACATTCCCGTGCTCGACATCGACAACATCAATGTCGGCCCCTACATCCGGAACACCGTGGCGCTGGACAAGAACATGAACCGCGAGACCGCGCTCATGGACATCTACCGCGTCATGCGCCCGGGCGAACCGCCGACCGTAGAGGCGGCTTCCGCGTTGTTCGACACGCTCTTCTTCGATTCCGAGCGTTACGATCTGTCGGCCGTCGGCCGCGTGAAGATGAACATGCGCCTCGCGCTGGAGAAGGAAGACACGCAGCGCACGCTTGACCGTGAAGACATTGTTCAATGTGTCAAGGCGCTCGTGGAACTGCGCGACGGCAAGGGCGATGTCGACGACATCGACCACCTAGGCAACCGCCGCGTGCGTTCTGTTGGCGAACTGATGGAAAACCAGTACCGCGTCGGCCTGCTGCGCATGGAGCGCGCGATCAAGGAGCGCATGTCGTCCGTCGAGATCGACACGGTGATGCCGCAGGACCTGATCAATGCAAAGCCGGCCGCCGCCTCGGTACGCGAATTCTTCGGCTCGAGCCAGCTGAGCCAATTCATGGACCAGACCAACCCGCTCTCGGAAGTTACCCACAAGCGCCGTCTCTCGGCGCTCGGGCCGGGCGGTCTGACGCGCGAACGCGCCGGCTTCGAGGTGCGTGACGTGCACCCGACGCACTATGGCCGCATGTGCCCGATCGAGACTCCGGAAGGCCCGAACATCGGCCTGATCAACTCGCTCGCGACATTCGCCCGCGTGAACAAGTACGGCTTCATCGAAACGCCCTATCGCCGCGTCGAGGACGGCAAGGTGACCGACGAGGTGGCCTACATGTCGGCGACCGAAGAGATGCGCCACGTCGTTGCGCAGGCGAACGCCAATCTCGACGAGAACGGAAAGTTCGTGAACGATCTCGTGAGCACGCGCCAGTCCGGCGAATACACGCTGGCCCCGAACGAACACGTCGATCTCATCGACGTTTCTCCCAAGCAGCTGGTGTCGGTTGCGGCCTCGCTCATTCCGTTCCTCGAGAATGACGATGCGAACCGCGCCCTCATGGGCTCGAACATGCAGCGCCAGGCCGTTCCGCTTCTGCAAGCGGAAGCGCCGCTTGTGGGCACGGGCATCGAAGGCAAGGTCGCGATCGACTCGGGCGCCTCGATCCAGGCGCGCCGCGCCGGGGTGATCGACCAGGTCGATGCAAGCCGGATCGTGATCCGGGCAACGGAAGATCTCGAGCTGGGCGATGCGGGCGTGGACATCTACCGCCTGCGCAAGTTCCAGCGGTCGAACCAGAATACCACCATCAACCAGCGCCCGCTGGTCAAGGTGGGCGACACCGTGACGAAGGGCGAGGTTGTCGCCGATGGCCCCTCGACCGACCTCGGCGAGCTGGCACTCGGCAAGAACGTCGTCGTCGCCTTCATGCCCTGGAACGGCTACAACTACGAGGACTCGATCCTCATTTCCGAGCGGATCGCTCAGGACGATGTCTTCACCTCGATCCACATCGAGGAATTCGAGGTCGCCGCGCGCGACACGAAGCTCGGGCCGGAAGAGATCACCCGCGATATCCCGAATGTCGGCGAGGAGGCGCTGCGCAACCTTGACGAGGCGGGCATCGTCTATATCGGGGCCGATGTGGAGCCGGGCGATATCCTCGTGGGCAAGATCACGCCGAAGGGTGAAAGCCCGATGACGCCGGAAGAGAAACTCCTGCGCGCCATCTTCGGCGAGAAGGCCTCCGACGTGCGCGACACGTCGCTGCGTGTGAAGCCGGGTGATTTCGGCACGATCGTGGAAGTGCGAGTCTTCAACCGCCACGGCGTCGAAAAGGACGAACGGGCACTTCAGATCGAGCGCGAGGAAGTCGAACGTCTCGCACGCGACCGCGACGACGAGCTGGCGATCCTGGATCGCAACATCTACGCGCGCCTGGGTGACATGCTTCTTGGCAAGGAAGTCGCCAAGGGACCACGCGGCATCAAGGCCGGTTCCAAGGTCGATGCGGAGATGCTCGAAGCCTACCCGCGCTCAGCCTGGTGGCAGATCGCCCTCAAGGACGAGAAGAACGCACAGATCGTCGAAGCTTTGAACGAGCAATACGAAGCGCAGAAACGCGCGCTCGATGCCCGCTTCGAGGACAAGGTCGAGAAGGTGCGCCGCGGCGATGACCTGCCTCCCGGGGTCATGAAGATGGTCAAGGTTTTCGTGGCCGTGAAGCGCAAGCTCCAGCCCGGCGACAAGATGGCTGGTCGTCACGGCAACAAGGGCGTCATCTCGAAGGTTGTCCCGATGGAGGACATGCCCTTCCTCGCCGATGGCACGCCTGTCGATTTCTGCCTCAATCCGCTCGGCGTTCCGAGCCGGATGAACGTCGGCCAGATCCTGGAAACGCATATGGGCTGGGCCGCACGCGGCCTCGGCATCAAGATCGACGATGCGCTCGGCGAATACCGTCGCTCCGGCGATCTCACGCCTGTGCGCGAGGCAATGCGCCTTGCCTATGGCGAGGATGTCTACGACGAGGGCATCGAAAGCATGGACGAGGCGGCGCTTCTCGAGGCGGCGGGCAATGTCACGCGCGGTGTTCCGATCGCGACGCCGGTCTTCGACGGCGCCAAGGAAGCCGATGTCAATGATGCGCTGGAACGCGCGGGCTTTGACAAGTCGGGCCAGTCGATCCTCTTCGACGGGCGCACGGGCGAGCAGTTCTCCCGCCCCGTCACGGTCGGCATCAAGTATCTGCTCAAGCTCCACCACCTCGTGGATGACAAGATCCACGCGCGCTCGACAGGGCCCTACAGCCTCGTCACGCAACAGCCTCTGGGCGGCAAGGCCCAGTTCGGCGGGCAGCGCTTCGGCGAGATGGAAGTCTGGGCGCTTGAAGCCTACGGCGCGGCCTACACGCTGCAGGAGATGCTCACCGTCAAGTCGGATGACGTCGCGGGCCGGACGAAGGTCTACGAGAGCATCGTCAAGGGCGAAGACAACTTCGAAGCGGGTGTCCCCGAGAGCTTCAATGTTCTCGTGAAGGAAGTCCGTGGCCTTGGCCTGAACATGGAACTCCTGGATGCGGAGGAAGACGAGTGAGGGCTTTGCCCCTCACACCCTTCGCTTTCACACTGATCTAAGGATATCAAAATGAACCAGGAACTGACAAACAACCCGTTCAACCCGCTCACGCCGCAGAAGGTGTTCGACGAGATCAAGGTCTCGCTGGCCAGCCCGGAGCGCATTCTTTCGTGGTCCTTCGGCGAGATCAAGAAGCCCGAGACGATCAACTACCGTACGTTCAAGCCCGAGCGTGACGGCCTCTTTTGTGCGCGTATCTTCGGGCCGGTGAAGGACTACGAGTGCCTTTGCGGCAAATACAAGCGCATGAAGTATCGTGGTGTCGTCTGCGAGAAATGCGGTGTCGAGGTGACACTGCAAAAGGTCCGCCGCGAACGCATGGGCCATATCGAGCTGGCCGCTCCTTGCGCGCATATCTGGTTCCTCAAGTCGCTGCCTTCGCGCATCGGCCTGATGCTTGACATGACCCTGCGTGATCTGGAGCGCGTGCTCTACTTCGAGAACTACGTGGTGATCGAGCCGGGGCTGACGGATCTCGCCTATGGCCAGATGCTCACCGAAGAAGAGTTCATGGACGCCCAGGACCACTACGGCATGGACGCCTTCACCGCCAATATCGGCGCCGAGGCGATCCGCGAGATGCTCAGCCAGATCGACCTCGAATCCGAGGCCGAACAGCTGCGCGCCGACCTTGCCGAGGCGACAGGTGAGCTCAAGCCCAAGAAGATCATCAAGCGCCTGAAGGTCGTCGAGAGCTTTCTTGAAAGCGGCAATCGCCCCGAGTGGATGATCATGACGGTCATCCCGATCATTCCGCCGGAGCTGCGCCCGCTGGTGCCGCTCGATGGCGGCCGGTTCGCCACCTCGGACCTCAACGATCTCTACCGCCGCGTGATCAACCGCAACAACCGTCTCAAGCGGCTGATCGAGCTGCGCGCGCCCGACATCATCGTGCGCAACGAGAAGCGGATGCTCCAGGAATCGGTGGATGCGCTCTTTGACAACGGCCGCCGCGGCCGTGTCATCACCGGCGCCAACAAGCGCCCGCTCAAATCGCTTTCGGACATGCTCAAGGGCAAGCAGGGCCGCTTCCGCCAGAACCTTCTGGGCAAGCGGGTCGACTTCTCGGGCCGCTCGGTCATCGTGACAGGCCCGGAGCTCAAGCTGCACCAGTGCGGTTTGCCCAAGAAGATGGCGCTCGAGCTGTTCAAGCCGTTCATCTACTCGCGCCTCGAGGCCAAGGGCCTTTCGGCGACGGTCAAGCAGGCCAAGAAACTGGTCGAGAAAGAGCGCCCCGAGGTTTGGGACATTCTCGACGAGGTGATCCGCGAACACCCCGTCATGCTCAACCGGGCACCCACGTTGCACCGTCTTGGCATCCAGGCTTTCGAGCCCGTGCTGATCGAAGGCAAGGCGATCCAGCTTCACCCGCTTGTCTGCTCGGCCTTCAACGCCGACTTCGACGGTGACCAGATGGCCGTTCACGTGCCGCTGAGCCTTGAGGCGCAGCTTGAAGCGCGTGTTCTCATGATGTCGACGAACAACGTCCTTTCGCCCGCGAACGGCGCGCCGATCATCGTGCCTTCTCAGGACATGATCCTCGGGCTCTATTACACGACCATCATGCGCGACGGCATGAAGGGCGAGGGCATGTCATTCTCCTCGATCGACGAAGTCCAGCATGCTCTGGATTCCGGCGAAGTGCACCTGCACTCCAGGATCACGGCGCGCATCAACCAGATCGACGAGGAAGGCAACGAGATCGTTCAGCGGTTCGAGACGACGCCGGGCCGTGTGCGCCTCGGCGCGCTTTTGCCGATGAATTTCAAGGCGCCTTTCGACCTGGTCAACCGCCTGCTCCGCAAGCGTGAAGTCCAGCAGATCATCGACACGGTCTACCGCTATTGCGGTCAGAAAGAGTCGGTCATCTTCTGCGACCAGATCATGACCATGGGCTTCCGCGAAGCCTTCAAGGCGGGGATCTCCTTCGGCAAGGACGACATGGTCATTCCGGACTCCAAGTGGTCCATCGTCGAAGAGACGCGCGCGCTGGTGAAAGACTTCGAGCAGCAGTATCTCGACGGTCTCATCACGCAGGGCGAGAAATACAACAAGGTGGTCGATTCCTGGTCGAAGTGTAACGATCAGGTCACCGAGGCCATGATGACCACGATCTCTTCGGAGCATCGCGACGAGAACGGCGCGGTGGAAGAGCCCAACTCGGTCTACATGATGGCGCACTCGGGCGCGCGTGGCTCTGTCACCCAGATGAAACAGCTCGGCGGGATGCGTGGCCTCATGGCCAAGCCCAACGGCGACATCATCGAAACGCCGATCATCTCGAACTTCAAGGAAGGCCTCAACGTGCTCGAGTATTTCAACTCGACACACGGCGCGCGGAAGGGCCTGTCGGACACCGCTCTGAAGACGGCGAACTCAGGTTACCTGACCCGTCGTCTCGTTGACGTGGCGCAGGACTGCATCGTGCGCGAGCACGATTGCGGCACGGAGCGCGCGATCACGGCGGAAGCGGCCGTCAATGACGGCGAGATCGTCGCTTCGATCTCCGAGCGTCTGCTGGGCCGTGTCGCGGCGGAAGACATCGTCAAGCCGGGCACCGACGAAGTCGTCTGCGCGGTTGGCACGATGATCGACGAGCGCACATCGGATGCGATCGAGGAAGCCGGCGTGCTGAGCGCGCGTATCCGCAGCCCGCTGACCTGCGAGGCCGAAGACGGTGTCTGCGCCATGTGCTATGGTCGTGACCTGGCGCGCGGCACGATGGTGAACACCGGCGAGGCCGTCGGCATCATCGCGGCGCAGTCGATCGGTGAGCCGGGCACGCAGCTGACGATGCGGACCTTCCACATCGGCGGTGTTGCCCAGGGTGGCCAGCAATCGTTCCTCGAAGCGAGCCAGGAAGGCCTCATCGCCTTCGAAAACGCCCAGATTCTCGAGAACGAGGCTGGTGAGGCGCTTGTCGTGGGCCGCAACATGAAGCTGATGATCCAGGGCGAGGATGGTGTCGAGCGCGCCAGCCACAAGCTGGCCTACGGCTCCAAGCTCTTCGTCAAGGAAGGTGGGAAGGTCTCCCGGGGCGACAAGCTCTTCGAATGGGATCCCTATACGCTTCCGATCATCGCGGAGCGCGACGGCACGGCCAAGTTCGTCGATCTCGTGAGCGGCATTGCCGTGCGCGACGAGACGGACGATGCCACCGGCATGACCCAGAAGATCGTCACCGACTGGCGCGCCGCTCCGAAAGGCAATGAACTCAAGCCAGAGATCATCCTTGTCGACAAGGATGGCGAGCCGGTGCGCAACGACGCGGGCAACCCTGTCACATATCCGATGTCCGTCGATGCGGTATTGTCCGTCGAGGACGGCGAGGAGATCAAGACCGGTGATGTCGTGGCGCGTATTCCGCGTGAAGGCGCGAAGACCAAGGACATTACCGGCGGTCTGCCGCGTGTGGCCGAGCTCTTCGAGGCACGCCGTCCCAAGGACCACGCGATCATCGCCGAGATCGACGGCTATGTCCGCTACGGGCGCGACTACAAGAACAAGCGCCGTATCTCGATCGAGCCTGCGGATGACAGCCTTGAGCCTGTCGAATACATGGTGCCCAAGGGCAAGCACATTCCTGTTCAGGAAGGTGACTACGTTCAGAAGGGCGACTACATCATGGATGGCAACCCGGCCCCCCATGACATCCTCTCCATCATGGGTGTCGAGGCGCTGGCAGACTACATGATCGACGAGGTGCAGGACGTCTATCGCCTGCAGGGCGTTAAGATCAACGACAAGCACATCGAGGTTGTCGTGCGCCAGATGCTCCAGAAGTGGGAGATCCTCGACAGCGGGGAGACAACGCTTCTCAAGGGCGAGCATGTCGACAAGGCCGAGTTCGACGCCGCGAACGAGAAAGCCGTCTCAAAGGGCGGGCGCCCTGCGCAGGGCGAGCCGATCCTTCTGGGGATCACAAAGGCGAGCTTGCAGACCCGTTCGTTCATCTCGGCGGCGTCCTTCCAGGAGACCACGCGTGTTCTCACGGAAGCCTCGGTGCAGGGCAAGCGGGACAAACTTGTCGGTCTCAAGGAGAACGTCATCGTGGGTCGTCTCATCCCTGCGGGCACGGGCGGTGCGACACAGCAGGTCCGCAAGGTTGCCCAGGATCGCGACAACGTTGTGATCGAGGCGCGCCGCGAGGAGGCCGAAGCCGCCGCCGCGCTGGCCGCGCCGAGCGAGGAGGATGTCTTCGGGGGCGCTTCGGACAGCGAGGAGAGCACGATCGTCGATACGCCCGAGACAGGCGGCGACGAAGCGTAAACTCACGCACAGAAAGACAAGGCCCCGGCACAGCGATGCGCCGGGGCCTTTTTTGCGCCGGTGCGAATTGGAAAGCGCTTGCCGCGCCGGGCGGGAGGGTGTTTCCTGTGCCCCAGGAGAGGGCGTGAATGGACAAGACAGAGCCGCAAGTTGTCGGATTGGTTCGGTTTTCCGTTTTGGCGACGGATTACTATTCCGACACGCATGGCAGCCCTGAAGCGGTGAGAGCGCATCTTTACACGCCCGAACGGATGGCCCTCAGGCTCAAGATGTTCGAAACGCTCTGCCTGCCCTCGCTGGCGCGTCAGAGCGATCCCGATTTCACTCTGGTCGTGCTGACCTCGACGGAGTTGCCCGTTCAGGCGCGCGCGCGTCTGGACGAAATGCTCGCGCCCTATCCGAACATGCGCCTTCATGCGGCGGACCCCGGACCGCACTACCAGATTATCAAGGCGGCCTATGCCTCGGCCTACGAGGAGGGACGCAGTCACCGCGTTGATTTCCGGCTGGACGACGATGACGCGCTGGCCGGTGATTTCATCGCCCGTCTGAAAGCGCTGGCTCTGCCGCTGCGCGATCTGAACCCCGAGACGCCGACGGCGATCTCCTTCAATCGGGGGTTCTATGTCGAGGTGACGGGTGAGGGGGGCAACCCGGTGTTCGACACGGTCGAACGCGCGCCGCTTTCCTGCGGGACCGCACTTCTGAAGCCTGCGAACTACGGGCGGAACCCTTACCGCTACAATCACCGCGCCCTGGCGCAACATTATACGCTCTACTCGGATATCTCGGCACCCTGTTTCCTGCGCACTCTGCACCGCGACAACAAGTCGACCCCGGCCAAGCTCGGTCTCACTGGGAAGATGAAGCCCGAGGCCGTGGCCCGGGAGATCGAGGCGCGGTTCGGCTTCGATATCGACATGCTGAGGGCGCTCTGATGGCGGCGCCGCAGGAGAACCTGCAAGGTGCGCTCTTGATGATGGCGTCGATGGCGGCCTTCACGCTCAATGATACCTTCATGAAGCTGATCGCGGGCGAGTTGCCGCTTTTTCAGATCCTGACACTCAGGGGCATCCTGACCAGCGTCCTCATTGCCCTGACGATGTTGGCGCTTGGTCGATTTCGCTTTGCCATTCCGCGCGGGGACAGGCGCTATGTCATCACGCGCGTGGTGGCAGAAGTGGGCGCGGCCTATTTTTTCCTGACCGCCCTTTTCAATATGCCGCTCGCAAATGTCACGGCGATCCTTCAGGCGCTTCCGTTGACCGTGACACTGGCGGCGGCGGTTTTCTTTGCCGAGCCGGTCGGCTGGCGGCGGATGCTGGCGATCGTGATCGGCTTCGTCGGGGTGATGCTTATCATCCGCCCGGGCGCGAGCGATTTCACGATCTATTCGATCTACGCGCTGGTCGCCGTCGGCTTCGTGACCCTGCGAGACCTGGCCACGCGTCGGCTGAGCGCGCAGACGCCATCCATGGCGGTTTCGTTCTATTCGGCACTCGGGGTAACAGCCTTCTTCGCCGCCGCCTTGCCAAGCCAGGGCTGGCAGCCCGTGAGCGGACATGCCGCCCTGATGATCTCGAGCGCCTCCGTGATGATCATCGGCGGCTATCTCTTCTCTATCATGGTGATGCGCGTGGGTGAGATCAGCTTCGTGGCGACCTTCCGCTATACCTCGCTTGTCTGGGCGTTGCTGCTGGGCTGGCTCGCCTTCGGAGAGTGGCCGAGCGCCCTTACGCTACTGGGGGCAGTGATCGTCATCGGCTCAGGCGTCTTCATGCTCTTGCGCGAGCGGCAGCTCAGGCGGCAGGTGCCGAAAGCGCCTGTGAGGTCGGGGGCGGCGTGAGGGGCGCGAAGCTTCATATCCTCGGTCTGTGCCGCTGGTCCTATCCGAGCCAGGCCGGAGCCTTCAAGAACCGTGGCCGGACTCTCGAAGAGCTGAGGGCCGAGCTCTACGCTCCAGAGCGGCTGGATACGCGGCTTTTCTTTTTCGAGAATCTGGTCCTGCCGAGCGTCAAGGCGCAGACCGATCCCGATTTCACGCTGGTGCTGATGATGGGCGATCAAC
>JAWLEL010000377.1:0-2903 GCA_041686165.1 Lentibacter sp. | reverse complement strand
TCGGATGTGCGCGACCTCCTGCTGGCGGGCGCCGACAAGGTCAGCTTCAATTCCGCTGCCGTGGCCGACCCGGACGTGGTTGCCGAGGCATCCGCCCGTTTCGGCGCGCAATGCATCGTCGTGGCCATCGACGCCAAGACCGTCTCGCCCGGGAAGTGGGAGATTTTCACCCATGGCGGACGCAAGCCCACGGGCATAGATGCGGTGGAATTCGCAAGGCGCGTGGCCGCAAACGGCGCGGGAGAAATCCTGCTCACCTCGATGGACCGCGACGGCACGAAGGCGGGCTATAACCTGCCGCTTACCCGGGCCATCGCCGATGCCGTCTCCATTCCCGTCATCGCCTCCGGCGGTGTCGGCACGCTCGACCATCTGGTGGAAGGCGTGACGGAGGGCCATGCTTCAGCTGTTCTCGCCGCCTCTATCTTCCATTTCGGGACCTACTCGATTGCCGAGGCCAAAGCCTATATGCAGGAAAACGGCATTCCAATGAGGCTGACATGACACTCGAAGACCTCGAAGAGATCATCGCAAGACGCGCCACGGCTGTGCCGGATGAAAGCTGGACCGCCAAGCTCTTGTCAAAAGGCCCTGAAAAATGCGCCGAGAAGTTCGGCGAAGAAGCCGTTGAGGCCATCATCGAGGCCGTCAAGGGCGACAGGGAGCGGCTCACATCCGAGACCGCCGATGTGCTCTTTCACCTTCTCGTCATGCTCAAGAGCCGCGATATCGCACTCTCGGAGGTCATGTCTGTGCTGGACACGCGCCAGGCGCAGTCCGGCATCGCCGAGAAAGAAAGCCGCTGAGCGTCTGGGCCCGCCTCACAGTTTCGAAGAGATCACGCCGGTATTGAAGCCACCCTTGCGCAGCTCCCCGAAAAGCCGCTGATGCTCGATCTTCGGGCAGCGGTTCATCACCACGTCGAGCCCCTTCGCACGCGCCAGAGCGGCCGCCTCTTCATTCCCCGAGCCAATCTGCATCCAGACCGTCTGCAAATTCGGGAGCCGCTCGATCGCGTCTTCAACAATGGGAAGGATATCGTCCGGACGGCGAAAAAGGTCGAGGAAATCCACATGCTCCGGCACATCGTCCAGCCCGGCAACGTAGGGCGCGCCCATGAAGTCCTGCCCGACATAAGCAGGATTTACGGGAACGATCTCGTAGCCACGCAATGTCAGGTAGCGCCCCACGAAATAGCTCGCCCGGACTTCCTTGTTGGACATACCAACAATCGCGAACGTCTTAGCCCTCTGCAGCAGGGTCTTGAGAAACCTGTCGCTGTAGATCTCACTCATCGGCAAACTCCTTTTGTTGCCGTAAACCAAAAAAAAGCGCTCAAGACCAGCTTGAGCGCAGTTACGGAACGAGGGACAGTGTGTAGAAAGCGGGTGTTCCGCCCCGCTTCCCGACTCCATTTAGGAACGATTCTGACGATAGGAAGAGCTTGTAAAAAACCTGTGAACAGAGCGTTATTTCCGGCGAAAGCGTGCTCATTTCTTCTGCGTGGCAGCATAAAGCGCGACTGCAGACGCATTCGAGACGTTGAGAGAACCGAAAGCGCCAGCAAATTCGATCCGCGCAAGCGCATCGCAGCTTTCCTTGGTTTTCTCGCGCAGTCCGGGCCCCTCGGCCCCCATGACCAGCGCCACGGGCCGCTCTTCCAGCCCCTTCAGCGCGGATTCCAACTCCTGGTCCGCATCCCCGTCCAGCCCGATGCAGCTATAGCCATAGCCTTTGAGCTCCTCCAGCGCGCGGGCCAGGTTGCTCACCCGCAAGTAGGGCTGGCGTTCCAGGGCTCCGCTCGCCGTCTTGGCCAGCGCGCCGGTTTCCGGCGCTGCGTGCCGTTTGGTCCCGATCACGGCCCGCGCGCCGAAAACTTCGGCGCTCCGCAGGATCGCACCGACATTATGCGGGTCCGACACCCGATCAAGCACGATCACGCGTGCAGGGCGCGCATCACCTCCTGAAACACAAACATCCTTGAGCGAACCCCATTGCAGCGGCTTGACTTCCAGGGCCGCTCCCTGGTGCACCGAGCCGCTGTCGAGTGGCGCGGCGAACTTGCGCGCATCGCTCAGCTCAGGCTCGATACCAGCCTGCGCCGCCGCATCGCCAAGCCTTGCCAAGGCGTTCTGCGTGACCACCAGCCTCAGCTTTTCACGTGCCGGGTTCTCGAGCGCATCTCGCACCGCGTGCAAACCGAACAGCCAGAACGTCTCTGCGGCCTCGCGCTTCTTTCCGCGCTCTTTCTCGACAACCCATTTAGGCTTCTTCATGACAGGCCCTGCTCAGTGCTAGATAATTTCATAACCTGCGCCCGCATAGCACGCCAATTTGGTGTTGACGACCCAAACCATGGGCAGTAATCACCCCCCTCAGTGGGCGACAGGCCGCAAGGTGTGGCAGGGGACTGTAACTCCCTCGCGGAGACGCACGCTAGGTTCGATTCCTAGGTCGCCCACCATTTAAAACCGTTTTGATGGAGACATCTGCGAGCCCGCGCAGCCCACCGTTGCCCTGCTGATTTCGCTGAAAATATGGAGCGAGCGGGGCGCCATCACCGTGGCGCTCGCGTGTCGATTCAGCTTTCGAACGCTCCGACCCCGCGCCGCATCACTCTTTGATAGATCCCGGGCGAGATGCGCATGAGAAGCGAGGCGAGACGCGCCACGCGCCCCACCGGGATGAAATCTCGCCGCCTTTCAAGACCCCTGAGTATCTCGTGCGCCGCAGCGGTCGGCGACATGTAGTCCATCCCGTCCTGCGCAGAGCCCGGGCGCACGAGGCCGTCATGGGCGGTTTGGGCGTTGCCGGTATTCGTTGCAACAAAACTCGGGGCCGCGATCAGACAAGACACACCGTGGCGCGCTTCCTCCGAGCGCAGAGAGGTGAAGAAGCCCTGC
>JAWLEL010000376.1:0-2911 GCA_041686165.1 Lentibacter sp. | reverse complement strand
TCACTGATGAGCAGCGCACCACGCAGGCCCCGTTACAGCATCTCAATCATAGCCAGAATGCGACTGCGGCTGCGAGCATGACGAGCTATGGCCGAATGTGGGTGACGAGGCTTGAGGGGGCGGCGTATCGTGGCGGGTGCTGAAGCCTGCCAGAACTTCCAAAAGGAACGATACGCCTATGAATGATGATACCACGATCACCCCGCTGCACCAGCCCGGATGTGTCGCGGATCCACTGACCGAGATTGCCCGTGACGGCGCCCGCCGGATGCTGGCCGCCGCACTTCGGGCCGAGGCCGACGCCTTTGTCGAACAATATGCCGAGGAGGCTTTGCCGGATGGCCGTCAGCGCGTTGTCCGGCACGGGTACGGGCCGGAGCGCAGCATTCAGACCGGGATCGGTGCGCTGGATGTGCGCCGCCCGAAAGTCCGCGATCGGGCCACCGACATGCCGGCCGAGAGGAAGGTCCGCTTCACCTCCAACATCCTGCCGAAGTGGGCGCGGCGTTCGAAGAGCCTCGATGCCCTGCTGCCGGTGCTCTATCTGCGTGGGATCTCTACGGGGGATTTCCAGGAAGCATTGTCTGCGTTGCTCGGGGCGGATGCGCCGAACCTGTCGCCCGGCGTCATCTCTCGCCTGACGGGAGACTGGCAGCAGGAATATGATCGCTGGCAACGCCGTGATCTCTCCGCGCGGCGGTATGTCTATATCTGGGCCGACGGCGTCTATCTGCAGGCTCGGATGGAGCCGCAGGCCGAGTGCATTCTGGTCATCCTCGGTGCCACACCGGAGGGGAAGAAGGAGCTCGTCGGCTTCCACGTCGGCATGCGCGAGAGCGCGCAGAGCTGGCGTGAACTCCTGGTCGATATCAAGGCTCGCGGCCTCAAGGTGCCGCCCGAGATCGCCGTCGGCGACGGGGCCATGGGGTTCTGGAAGGCCCTCGACGAGGTCTTCCCGGGAACGCATCATCAGCGCTGTTGATGGATTGGATGCCCCCTCCCAACGGCATCGCAATGTGCCAACGTGGTGATCTGCAGGTCATTCACGAGAGGAGAAAGCATCCATGGACGACATTAGCATCATCGGCCTCGACCTCGCAAAGCGGGTCTTCCAGGCGCACGGCGCGCGAGCGGACGGTAGCGTCGGCTTTCGCAAGAAGCTGTCTCGCTCACAGGTCCTCGCGTTCTTCGCCAAGCAACCGCGCTGCATCGTTGCTATGGAGGCCTGCGCGACGGCCCACGAGTGGGGCCGCGCGATCGGCGAGCTCGGTCACGAGGTCCGCCTGATCCCGCCGATCTACGTCAAGCCGTTCGTCAAGCGGCAGAAGAACGACGCGGCGGACGCGGAGGCGATCGCCGAGGCGGCGGGTCGCCCGACCATGCGCTTCGTCGCTGTCAAATCCGAGGCGCAGCAGGCGAAAGCGATGGCCTTCCGAACGCGGGACCTCCTCGTCGGGCAGCGCACACAGCTCATCAACGCACTGCGGGGCCACCTCGCCGAGCACGGCCTCGTAGCGCCGCAGGGGCCGGCTCATGTCAAGGTGCTGGCGGACGCGCTGGAGGCAGCCGGCTCGCGCCTCGAGACGCTCGTGATCGAACTGGGGCGCCTCTATCTCGAGCAGATCGAACTGCTCTCCGGCAGGATCGCGGACCTCGATAAGATGCTGAAGCGCGAAGCGGCGCGGGCAGAAGACACCGCACGACTGATGACCATGCCTGGCGTGGGCCCGCTGACTGCGATGGCGGTCCAGACCTTCGCCCCGCCGATGGAGACGTTCAGGCGTGGACGCGACTTCGCAGCCTGGACAGGGCTCGTCCCTGTCCAGCGATCGACCGGCGGGAAGCAGATCCTCGGACGAACGTCCAAGATGGGGCAGCGCGACATACGGCGTCTTCTGATCATCGGCGCGATGTCGGTGGTCCGCTGGGCCGTCAGGAAGGGCGCGCCGGAAGGCAGCTGGCTCGCACGAATGCTGGCCCGCAAGCCACGCATGGTCGTCGCCATCGCGCTGGCCAATAAGATGGCGCGCGGGATCTGGGCGATGTCGACGCGGGGTGAGAACTTCAGGGGTCCGGTCGCCGCGGTCTGATGACGACATCAGCCGAGGCAGCCGGGCCGTTGGGCGTGTGAGGAAGTTGACAGCAAGGTAAGGGCAAACGATCGGTCAGATCGGGATCGAGAAAAGCATTTGAACCCAAAGAGCCTCGAGCTCGCGCTGTTGATGTGCACTCGATCCGCGTATCTCCATACTGGCCCGCGGTCCGTTCAGAGCCGCATCTCAAGGCCTGATACATGACCGCACCCGATCACGCGCTTGAGCCGAGCAGAAACCTCTTGCACGAACGGGGGCATCCATACATGGGTTCACAAGATAGCCAACGTGCTCAACAAGTTCCCGAAATCCATGCAGCCGGCGGTGAAGGCTGATCTGCGTGAGATCTACCAGGCCGAAACCCGTGCTGCAGCACAGACCGCCATGGATACCTTCGCCGAGAAATACGCGGCCAAGTACGAAAAGGCGGTGTCCTGCCTGACCAGGGATCGCGAAGCCCTGCTGGCATTCTACGGCTTTCCGGCAGATCACTGGGATCACCTGCGCACCGGCAATCCGATCGAGAGCGTGTTCGCCACCGTCCGGCACCGAACCGTGCGGACCAAGGGCGCGCTGTCGCAGAAAACGGTGAAACTCATGGTGTTCAAGCTCGTTCAGGCCGCCGCAAAGACATGGCGCCGCCTGAGGGGCGCGAACCAGTTGCCGATGGTCATCGAAGGTGTCACTTTCACCGACGGTGTCGCTACCAATGACGCTCGAAACCGCGCCGCTTGATCAAGCCGCATCACCCAAAATGAGCCATAGCTCAACGACCCGTCTCTCGGGTGTTTACGCGGTTTCACGCGCCATTATTCAAC
>JAWLEL010000375.1:0-2916 GCA_041686165.1 Lentibacter sp. | reverse complement strand
CCGCCCGCTGATCGCCTCGGCGCGCGTGCGAATGAGATCGAGCGAGACCCCGGGCGGCAAGGTCTGCTCCAGCGCGGCGGCTTCCTCCTCCACGGTCCGCTGGATGTCGATGGCATCACCGCGCGCCGAGCGGTCCACCCGGACAGAGATCGCCGGGTTCGGCCCCACGAAATAGCTGCGCTCCCGCGTCGCACCCTCCAACTCGATCCGTGCCACATCTGCAACCGTGAGCTTCGAGCCGTCCTCCAGCGCCTTTATGGTGATCTCGCCGATCTCGTCGGGGCTGCGCTTCGCGGTGCCCGTGCGCACCCGCGCATTGGCACCGTCCACGCTGCCCGCCGGGTCGGCGTTCACCTCGCCGGCAACAGCATCGGCAATCTGGCGGAAGGTGATGTCATGCTTGATGAGATCCCGCGTCGAGACGATGACAGCCGTGCGCTGCCCGACAACGCCCCTCAGCGTCGTCCGCGTCACCCCCTTCTGAAACAGCCGCGCGACGAACTCGTCGGCAAAGCCCGCAAGCTGCTCTGCGCCGACCGGCCCCGTGATCACGACATCCGTGACCCGGTCATACCATGCGCCCCGCTCCACGGTCGGCTCTTCGGCGTCCTCCGGCAAAAGTGTAACCTGCCCCAGCGCCGTTTCCACGTCGTCGCTGGCGCGGGCCATGTCCCAATCGGATTCGAATTCCAGCTCGATGCGCGCGCGCCCCTCGCGCGACGTCGACGTGGCCTGCGTGACACCTTCCACAGCCAGAAGCGCAGGCTCGACCACCTGCACGATGCCGGTGTCCACGTCCTCCGCTCCGGCCCCGTCCCAGAGAATCGAGACCGTGACATCATCGACGATGACATCGGGAAAGAACTGCGCCCGCATCCGCGGCACCGCGGCGATCCCGGCCACGATCAGCACCACGAGCAAAAGGTTCGCCACCGTCTTGTGCCGCGTGAAATAGGAGATGATCCCGCCGATCAGGCCACGGTTTTCAAGGCTCGGGCCACGCATGGATCAGCCCCCCATCCGGTCTTCTATCCGCGCGATCATCCGCGCCGGAACCCGGGGCTCCTCCAACTGCGCCAGAAGACGCTGCTTGAGCTCGTCGGACATCTGCGCTGACGATTTGACCGCCGCAACCAGCGCAGCCCGCCGCGCCGCCGTCAACTCGATCATCTCGGCGGACTCGGGCGCCTCCGCCGCGCTCTCGCGCGTGATCGGCTTGACGGAAATGCCCGCTCCCAGAAGCGGCGTGCGCTGGGCCACGACGAGCTTTCCGACAAGCTCTTCGGCGCGCACGAGCACATCATCACCCTGCCTGCGCAAAAGCTCAACAGGGGCCAGTTCGAGCCGGTTCTCCGCGCTGATCACCAGCACGTTCATATCCGCCCCGAGCGCAGTCGCGGGCAGCTTCGTGACACCGTCCATCGGTGCCTCCTCGATCTTGACGGTCACGAAATCCCCCGGCTTGAAACCGGCAGCGCCCTCAAGCTCCGCGTAGAGCATGCGCCCGGTCTCGCCACTGGCGATGGCAGCCCCCGCCCGGCTGAGTCGGCCCTCTGCCGTCAGGTCCACACCGAAATCATCCAGCAAGACCGTCACCGCCGCCTCCTCGAGGCGGCCCGCATCGTTCAGGAGCAGCGAATAGGCCTGTGTCGAGAGGCGGAATGCCACTTCCAGATCGTCCGGATCGACAAGCTCACCGAGCCGCTCACCCTGGCTCACAAGCCTCCCTTCGACGGCCTGCGGGTTCGCCAGGACCCCGTCGAACCGTGCGGCAATCTCGATCTCGTCAAGACGGCGGCGCGCCTCGTCCAGCGCAATCTCCGACCGCGCCAGCCGCGTGGCCGAACTGTCAACCCGCGCCTCGGCCTGCGCCAGCGCCTGCCTGCGCGTCAGAACGGCGGCCCGCGCCGAGCTGGCGGCAATCTCCGCACTTTCCACCGCCGCGTCCGTGCCGACGCCGCGCGCCTTGAGGTTCTGTTGGCGTTCGAAGGCGCGCTCGCGCAAAGCCGCCTGCTCGCGCGATGTGGCCAGCTCGTCTTTCGCCAGCTCCAGCGCCCGCGCCGCATCGCGCGTTTCGGCCTGCGCATCGCTCAGGTCCGCCTCGGTGCGCGCCAGCACCGAGCGCGCATCCGCATCGTCGATCCGGATCATCACGTCCCCGGCCGCGAAAGCGCCACCGGCCACGAAGTCCTCCGCCAGCCAGGTGATCGTTCCACCCACGGCAGGGCGTATCTCCAGCGTCCTGCGGCTGTCGATTTCCCCGTAAGCAGTGATCACAGGCGTGATCCGCTCGGCGCTGACACGCACAGCGTTGACGGAGAACACCCGCTCCTCGAACTCGGGCACCTGCGCTTCGCGCGCCATCCGCGCCTCGAAGGCGCCGCGCACCATGAGCGCACCATAGGCCAGCAGGCCAAGCGTCACCGCCAGGATGAACAGCCCCGTCAATCCACGCTGCAAAAACCGCATGTCACTCCCTTCAAACCTGCGCCGTACATCGAAAAAAACGCCACCGCGTTTCACCATATACGGGCTCACACAAGGTTTCAGTCGAAAAACGCTTCAAAAAACTGTTCATAATTCGTGATGAAATCGAACGCAGCGATCTGCTCGCGCGTCAGGAAGGCGAAGCCGGCCCCCTCTCCAAGCCGGATATCCCGAGCCACGAGCCTTGGCCCCAGCTCGAAAACATGGATCACCCAGTCGGGTCTCAGCGTCGAACGGGTCCTGGCGAGCGGCGTGAAATCGCGGGCGGGAAAGCGCAGCCCCGTCTCCTCGGCGAACTCCCGCGCCGCCGCCTCGGCCAGCGCCTCGCCGGGCTCTGCACGTCCCCCGAAGAGCGACCATTTGCCCGGCGCGGCGACACCATCGTGATCATCCCTGAGCTGGGCCAGGACCCGCCCCTCCACGTCCCGC
>JAWLEL010000374.1:0-2916 GCA_041686165.1 Lentibacter sp. | reverse complement strand
GTAAGCCTACGCCGAGGGCCGTCTGGCGGGATGATTTGGCGACGGTTTATCGAGTGTCCTTATGGACGCACACGAGAACACCCCCCGCATTGAAGTATTGTCGGTCACTGACACGGGCCGTCGACGTCGTTGGACGGATGACGAGAAGGTCAGGATCGTTGAGGAAAGCCATCGAGATGGCGAGACGGTGGCGGAGGTTGCCCGTCGCCATGAGATTTCGCGGTCCCAGCTTTACGATTGGCGTTATCGGTACAAGCACGGGCTGCTTGGGGGCTATGGCCCGGAGTTTTTGCGCGTTCTTCCCGTTGAGGGCGGTTCGGGTGCAAATGATGGGCCGCGGTCATCATCGCCTGGCATGACGATCGACCTGGGTGAGCGGTGCCGCGTGACGGTCCCCGCAGATTTTGACATGGACGCCGTGGCGCGTTTGCTCGATCGCCTGAAGGTGATGCAATGATCGCATTCTCTTCTGGCACGAAGGTTTGGATCGCAGGCGGCGTAACGGACATGCGCTGCGGGATGAACAGCCTGGCGTTGAAGGTTCAGGAGGGGCTTGGTCGCGACCCGCATGCGGGCGAGATCTTCTGCTTCCGTGGACGCCGGGGCGATCTCGTGAAACTTCTTTGGCATGACGGGGTGGGCATGTCGCTCTACGCCAAGAGGCTCGAGGCTGGGAAGTTCATCTGGCCGGCGGGCGGCTCTGGGGATGCCGTTCAGGTCTCTGCGGCACAGCTTGGCTATCTTCTTGAGGGGATCGACTGGCGCAACCCGCGCTGGACGCAACGCCCTGCGAAGGTTGGATAAATCAGCGGGAAAGCCCTTGTTTTACTGGTCCCTGGCGGGCGGACATGGTAGACGTTCACCATGTCAGACGCCCGCTTCGAACTCGAAGAATTGCGCGCCGCGCTCGCGGCTTCGGAGCGGCGTGCCGAGGCGGCCGAAGCCGATCTTGCGCGGGTGCGCGCGGCGGTCTCGACATCCGAGGCGATGATTGCCGGCCTCAAGCTCGAGATCGCTATCCTCAAGCGCGACAAGTATGGCCGCAGTGCGGAGCGCAGCGCCAAGTTGCTCGACCAACTGGAACTGCAGCTTGGAGACCTCATAGAGGGCGCCGCCGAGGACCGGGTGCAGGCCGAGCGGAAGACGACCAAGGTCGGTGCCTTCGAACGGCGCAAGCCCGTGAAGAAAGCCTTCCCCGAGCATCTGCCGCGCGAACGCGTGGTGGTCGAGGCCCCCAGCACCTGCTCCTGCTGCGGATCCGATCGCATCATGAAGATGGGCGAGGACATCACCGAGACACTCGAGGTCATCCCCCGCCAGTGGAAGGTGATCCAGACAGTCCGAGAGAAGTTCACCTGCCGGGCCTGCGAGAAGATCACCCAGCCCCCGGCGCCCTTCCATCCGATTCCGCGGGGATGGGCCGGCCCCAGCCTGCTGGCGATGATCGTCTTCGAGAAGTACGGCCAGCATCAGCCTCTCAACCGTCAGGCCGAACGCTACGCCCGTGAAGGCGTGGACCTCAGCCTCTCCACACTCGCCGATCAGGTTGGCGCGGTGGCCGAATTGCTGAAGCCGCTGAACGCGCTGATCGAGGCGCATGTGTTCACCGCCGCCCGGCTACATGGCGACGACACCACGGTCCCGCTTCTGGCTCGCGGCGGCGCGAAAACCGCCCGGCTCTGGACCTATGTGCGCGATGATCGTCCCTTCGACGGGACCGCGCCGCCCGCGGTCGTGTTCCGCTTCTCCCCCGATCGCGCCGGGGAACACCCGACGAAACATCTGGCGGGCTGGCAGGGCATCCTGCAAGCCGACGCCTATGCCGGGTACAACCAGCTCTACGATGCCGCCCGACAACCCGGCCCGGTGGCATCGGCGCTGTGTTGGTCGCACGCACGGCGCAAGTTCTTCGAGCTTGCTGATGTGCAGACCAATATCCGCAAGGGCAAGTCGCCCAAGGCGATCTCACCCATCGCCGTGGAGGCGGTGAAGCGCATCGACGCTCTGTTCGAGATTGAGCGCATGGTCAACAGGCAAACCCCGGAGGCGCGGCTGGAGATGCGGCAACGCCAATCGGCCCCGCTGGTCGCGGACCTCGAGCAATGGCTTCGCGGCGAGCGCGCGCTCCTGTCGAAGCACGCCAAGGTGGCGAAAGCCATCGATTACCTGCTGTCGTCCAACCACTGGCCGGGCTTCACGCGGTTCCTCGAGGATGGGCGCGTCTGCCTCTCGAACAACGCCGCCGAGCGCTCCTTGCGCGGTGTAGCCCTCGGACGGAAATCCTGGCTCTTCGCGGGATCAGAGCGTGGCGGCCAGCGCGCGGCGGCAATCTACACCTTGATCGGCACCGCAAAGCTCAACGACATCGATCCCCAGGCCTGGCTCGCAGACGTCATCGCCCGCATCGCCGACACGCCGGTCTCGCAGCTGCACGAGTTGCTGCCATGGAATTGGCAGAAGCAGCCCCCCCGATCGGCCGAAGCTGCATGATGGCCCGGGTCACCCACGTCCACACCATCGATGCGGTCGCAAGGAGGATCGGTGAGAACCTCGAACTCATCGAGATCGTCAGCGTCAATCCCGACAACATCGATTATGGCGAAATGATCTGGGTAGACGACGGTACCGATGAGGGGATCAAGACCTTCACAGACCGTGGCATCGAAAGCCTCCAAGAACTTCTGGCGGACATACGGACATGGGAAGGCGGCATCCGTGAGTTCCTGCGCGACGAACAGTGCGATCCCAAAGTCATCGAGAGCATCATGGCTAACGAGAAGAGCTGGTGAAGCAAGACGGCCGCCAGCGGATGCTTACTGAGATTTCGCGGTCCCAGCTTTACGATTGGCGTTATCGGTACAAGCACGGGCTGCTTGGGGGCTATGGCCCGGAGTTTTTGCGCGTTCTTCCCGTTGA
>JAWLEL010000373.1:0-2921 GCA_041686165.1 Lentibacter sp. | reverse complement strand
GGCGATCTTCTCCTCGGCGGCCATATCGCCCTCGGGCGTGAGCGTGAAGAAAATCGGCGCCAGCGTCAGGCCCGCCTCGCTGGCATGATCGAAAGCCCGGGCCGTCTCGCCATCGGGGATGTTCTCGTGAAAGGTGAAATCCGACGGGGTGGTCAGGGCGATCAGCCCCCCAAGCACCGCGCTTGCGGCGATCCCCAGCCGGATAGCTTGCCTGTGGCGTGTCAGAGCGCCCTGCACCCAGCGGCCCAGCGGCTCGGATATCCTGCGCTGGACGAAGGAGGCGGCATTGCGCGGGCTGGTGCAATACGGCCCCAGCACCACCACGACAAGCCAAAGGATCGACACACCGAGCACACCGCTTATGGCGAGGCGTTCCAGCAAGACGCTTCCTTCCAGATAGAGCGAGCCGAAGGCGACGGCCGTGGTGAATGTGGTGATCGAAATCGCCGGCAGGACGGCCCGCAACGCGGCGGACCCCGCCTTGGCCCCAAAGCCCGCCATATCGCGGGCGCGCTGGAGGTGGAGCATGTTCGCTGTCCCGAGGGTCATCACCACCGTGGGGATGATCGCATTGAAGGGATCGAAGGGAATGCCCAGAAATCCCATCGCGCCGAAATACCACAGCCCCCCGACAAGCGGCGGGATCATCAAGAGGAGCGCGCGTTTTACACTCCCGAAGAAGACAGTCAGGGCAAGGATGCACAGCAAAGCGCTCAACCCGGGCAAATGTGCATTCTCCGACTTCAGCTGGCTCTGGATCGTTGTCTCGATCGTCTTCGATCCGATACTTTGAATGCACAGCCTGTCGCTGTCTTTGCAGTCGGCATAGCGCGCGGCCAGCGCAAGGTGATCTCCCCCCTGCACCTGCATGAGGGATGTGCGCAGGTCCGGTGACAGCAGGCTTGGGCCGAACAGGGTCTCGCGGCGCAGCATCTCGAGCGCCGCCAGCGGATCGCCGTCATTGTCGAGGGCCGCCTCGAGCGGGTTCGTCCCGGTGCCCGGCAATGTCAGGGAAAAGACGGAAACGACCTGCTCGACGCCCTCCTCGAAGTTCAACTCGAAAACAAGGTCCGAGATTGCCTCGCTCATGCCGTCCAGGGTGTCTCCCCGCCAGGTCAGGAGAAGGCTGAGAGGCGGATCCTGCCAAAGGTCGAGTGACTGTGGCGCCGTTGGCCCATCCGCTTGCGAGGCAGGCTCCACGATGGCGATGAACTCGGCTTCATAGGTCAGCCGGGACGCACCGAAAAGGCCGAGGATGCTGGCCATGAGGCAAAGGACCCCGACCAACCAGAAGCGCAGCCCGGGGGGGCCATCTTCCCGCGCGCTCATCATGTCCGAACACGGACCAGCGCAAGGCCCGTTGCCTTCGCGCCTGAAGGAGGAGCGCCTTCATGCCGGAACAAGTGCAAAGACCCGCGCGCCTCACTCTGCGGCGGCATCTGCGGGGCCCTCGATGCCGGAATACTCCTCAAGCCCCGCACCCGACGCGAGGAGCTTGCTCAGTTGCGCCGCGAAGCGGGCAGCGGGCGCACCATCGATACTGGTATGGTCAACCGTCATGGTCAGGTTCACGAACTCGGCGGCCTCGGGCGCGCCGGTCTTGTCCGGCACGAAGCCCTTGTCCACGGTTCCCACCGTGACCGTCAAGGGCCAGGACCCGACAGGCATGCCCCATCCGCGCACCCCGGCCTTGGCGAACATCCCGACGGCCGTCACGTTCACCGTGCCCATCGTGCGCTTGCGAAACAACGGATCGCGCCGCATCTTCCACCAGACGGGCTTGCGCAAAAGCCGCGGGAGTGCCGCAAGCATCGAGGCGCGCCGCGACTTGCTGTCATCGCCGAGGGAAATGCCGTCGAAGGGGGCTTTCTGGGCCGCGCGGATCGTCTCGTGGATCTCGCGCAGGCTCATCCGGTTGGCCGAGCGCAACACGAGCGATGCCGGCACCGTCGTGTGCGCGTCCACGCGCCGCTCCACGGCCGTGGACAGATCGACATCGGAAAACAGCACCAGCTTGCGCTTGCGGCGGATCGCATGCACGCCGGGGTTCTCTGCGGCGGCGCGGGAGACACAGTAGACGATATAGGCCGTCATCGAGGGCGGCGTTCCGCCACGCTTGCGTATCTCGGCAAAGCGCGCGCGCACGCCCGTGATCGGACATTGCAGCAACCCGTGCACCTTGGGGACCTTGTGCCCCTCGTAGATGGCGTCGATGACGACATCGCGAAACCTCGGAATGGGCCTGAGCGCATAGGTCTCGCTGCCCGATCCGTGTCTCTCTTCTGTCAGGGTCACTTTGGTCTTCATGTCCGCCCGATGCGCTGCGCCTCGCGCCATATTGCTGCGCTTCGCACCGCATGTCCAGCGCGGTGGGCCACACCCGGGAAGGTGAAAAGCCTTGGGTGGGGCCCAGTCCAATGCACTATCTGGTGCAATCGCAAATCGGATGGCCAGAGCATTGGCCGGTTAGAGCGCTTGGCGACACATCCTAAGAGATGCTCAGGCGGCGGCTCTGCGCAGGGAGCGGGGTTTGCAAAGCTTTGAGCGAGGTTAGGCCTCCGTCAGCCCCTGGGGTGGCGATCCAGCATGCTGTCAAAGCGCTTTATATTTGCCAAATACATCCCCTGTATGATCGGCGCGCCAGGATCAGCCAAATCGCCAGCCCAAGGGAGGGGCTGTCGATGGCCGGGCCGCTTCGCGGCTGTTAACCGGCCTTGGCGTAGAAGAAAGGTCCGGTCCGGGCTGAAAGCCGTCATCCGACATTGTCACTCGGAATACTTGCCGCCTGCCCTCAACCCTGCCCAATAACGGGCCCCCTGTCACAGGTGCTGACCACTCGTGCCGGCGTCCACAACCGGCCATTCCCCGAAAATGTATGCTTTGCGGTCGATTTTCGCCGCATTTGGCGCCTAGTCAGGCCC
>JAWLEL010000372.1:0-2941 GCA_041686165.1 Lentibacter sp. | reverse complement strand
CCCGATACCTAAGCCCCCTTCCGGCGCGCGGCAAGCCCGAGCTCTTGACCCCGCGCCGCAATCGCGCCAAGAGGCACGCGCAAGCGACACCACCGGAGGGCACGATGAGCTGGAAGACACTCGATGACATGGACCTCAGGGGCAAACGCGTGCTCATCCGCGTCGATATCAACGTGCCGGTCCGCGATGGCGAGGTCACGGACGCCACGCGCATCGAGCGCATCGTGCCGACGCTCACGGATGTGCTTGCGAAAGGCGGAACGCCCATCCTTCTGGCCCATTTCGGCCGCCCCAAGGGCAAGGTCGTGCTCGACATGAGCCTGCGCGTGACCGTGCCTGCGCTGGAGGCCGCGCTGGGGCGCTCGGTCGGCTTCATCGAGACGCTGGACGCCGCCGAAGTCCCCACGCAGGAGGCCCGCGCGGCCGATGTGCTGCTCATCGAGAACATCCGCTTTCACCCGGGCGAGGAGTCGAATGATCCCGGGTTCGCACAGCGCCTCGCCGCGCTCGGGGATGTCTACGTCAACGATGCCTTCTCGGCCGCGCATCGCGCCCATGCCTCGACAGAAGGCCTGGCCCGTCACCTGCCGTCCTGCGCGGGCCGCCTGATGCAGGCCGAGCTTTCCGCGCTCGAGGCCGCGCTCGGCACGCCGAAACGCCCCGTCGGCGCGGTGGTCGGCGGCGCGAAAGTGAGCACCAAGCTCGACCTGCTCTCCAACCTGGTGGAACGCCTCGACGTGCTCATCATCGGCGGCGGCATGGCCAATACCTTCCTCATGGCCCAGGGCGCGCGCCTCGGCGCGTCCCTCGTGGAAGACGAGATGCTGGACACGGCCCGCGAGATCATGGCCAAGGCGATCTCCGGCGGCTGCCGGATCATCCTGCCCGCCGACGGCGTGGTGGCCCGGGAGTTCAAGGCCGGGGCAGAGCACGAGACAGTGGAGCTCGGCCCCGATACCGCGCTCCAAGAGGACCAGATGGTCCTCGATGCCGGCCCGAGGGCGACACGAACGATCACCGAGGCCGTCTCGAGGCTGGAAACGCTGATCTGGAACGGCCCGCTCGGCGCCTTCGAGATCGCGCCCTTCGACAGGGCCACCACGACAGCCGCCAGGGCCGCCGCCGCGGAGACGCGCGCAGGCAGGCTCATCACGGTCGCGGGCGGGGGAGACACCGTCGCCGCGCTCGGCGCGGCCGGCGTTGTGGAGGATTTCAGCTATATCTCCACGGCCGGCGGCGCCTTCCTCGAATGGATGGAAGGCAAGACCCTCCCCGGCGTCGCCGCGCTCGAGGCTTGAACACCCAACCAGCTCGCCCCGACTTGCTCGCCGAAGGCCAAGGCGACAGACCGCCTTGCCTTTTTTCTTGCCCCAAATATCCCGAGGGGGCCTGGGGGAGCGGAGCTCCCCCAGTTGATCGGATCCGGCGAAGCCGGATTCGAAACCTACCCCGACACCCCGTCACGTCCCTCGATCACCATCATCGAGGCCGTCAGATGCGCGATCAGCCGCGACTGCCCGCGGTCCAGCCCGTAGGCATGGGCCTCAGTGAAAATGATGCTCCGCCCGGCCTTCAGCACCCGCCCCTCGACGCGGAACCTTGCCGCCGCTGCGGGGCGCATCAGCGAGGATTTGAGCTCGACGGTCAAAACCTCCGCCGCCTCCGGCATCACTGTCATCGCCGCGAAGCCCGCCGCGCTGTCCATGACCGAGGTGATGACGCCCGCATGCAGATAGCCGTGCTGCTGGGTCAGGTGATCCGCGAAGCCGAACTCGACGGCTGTCGCACCCGCCGACACCTCCACCATCTCTGCAGCGAAGGTCTCCATCAGCCCCTGCCGCGCGAAACTCGCACGCACGCGACCCTCGAAATCTCCGTATGTCTCAAGGCTCATGGGCGCACCCTCGCAAGCAGCGCCTCCACATCCCCCGGCTGCGCCGCGCCATAGCAGCGCCCGCGCGCGCCCTCGGCAAGCCGCGTGGCCGCATAGCCCTGCGCCACGGCATCCGGCGCATGGCGCAGGAGCACCGAGGCCGTGAGCAGCGTGGCCAGGCTTTCCGTGAAGCTGCGCGCCTCGTTTTCTTCGCAAATCCGCGGCCAGCGCGCCATGTGCGCGTCAAGCGCGCGGTCATAGGCCGCCGCGCCGCCGCGCGCCGCCTCCAGCTCGCTGCGCAGGGCTTCGCCGGCGGCCTCGTCGCGCATCAGCGTGCGCAGCACATCGAGGCAGATGACGTTGCCCGAGCCCTCCCAGATCGAGTTGAGCGGCGCTTCGCGATAATAGAGCGGCATTGGCGTCTCCTCGGTGTAGCCCGCGCCGCCGAGGCACTCCATCGCCTCGTAGATGAACCCGGGGCAGAGCTTGTTGCCGAGGTATTTTGCCAGCGCCACGCCGATGCGCGAGAAGGCGCGATCGGCTGCGCCGGTGCCATCGAAGGCGCGCGCCATGTGCAGCCCGAGCGCCAGCGTGCCCTCCAGGTCGAGCACCATGTCCGCCAGCACGTTTCGCATCAGCGGCTGGTCGATCAGCCTGCGCTGAAACGCCGTGCGGCTCTCGCACCACCAGACCGCCTCGTCGAGCGCCCCGCGCATGAGCCCCGCCGGGGCGATGGCCGTCGACAGGCGCGTGTGGTGCACCATCTCGATGATCGTCTTGACGCCCTGCCCCTCTTCGCCCAGCCGATGGGCCAGCGCGTCGTGATATTCGATCTCCGAGGAGGCATTGGCCTTGTTGCCCAGCTTGTCCTTGAGCCGCATGACATGGATGCCATTGCGCGCACCCTCCAGCCAGCGCGGGACGAGAAAGCAGGTCAGACCGCCCTCTGCCTGCGCCAGCGTCAGAAAGCCGTCCGACATCGGCGCCGAGCAGAACCACTTGTGCCCGCGCAGCCTGTAGGCCGCGCCGTCGGGCTCTGCCCGCGTCGTGTTGGCGCGCACATCCGAG